>DATIFD010000023.1:0-23183 GCA_035455385.1 Burkholderiaceae bacterium | reverse complement strand
TTCTCGATCAACCTCGAGATGATCACGCGCGACAGCGTCGGTATCGGCGCGCTGGAAAGCACCAATGTGCGCGATCCGAGTTTGCTCGGTAGCCCGAATCCGAATCTCCCGACGCTGCAGGTGACGTTCGACGCGGATCTGATCAAGCCAGACGGCACCGTCATCCCGGCCGGGACCAATCTCGCGCCGCTGTTCAACATTGCGGGTTCCGACGACACGCCCGGTGCCGGCGTCACGTTGTGGACCGGCTGGCACGTGCTGGAGTCATTCCGCGACGAGACGAAGTCCGTCACGATCAAGGCAAGCATCGCAGACAAGTCCGGTCGCGTCGCGACCGACGTGGTGAACTTCAGTCTGCTCGATGGCCACGTGTCCGGCCAAGGCCTGACGCCGAACAATCCGGGCGTGCTGGGCGACGGCGTGGACGATCCCGATGGACCCGAAGTCACGATGATCGCGCCGCGGTCGAACTCGTTCATTGCCACCGGTCCGCAGGCTGGCCTGCCGACTCCTCCCGGAGACGCCTCCTTGATGTTCATTCAAGTGTCGGCGCTCGACAGGTCCGGTGCCGGTGTTGCGATCAATGAGAACGGCGAAGGCAAGGCCGACACGGACCGCGGCACCATCGCGGACGCAAGCCAAATCGCAGCGCGTGGTCCCAATCGAAACTACCCAGGCCTCTCCTTCACTTTCGACGTGCCCGTGCAGCTGAGGAACGGGACACTGATTCCGCCGGGTCAGAACCTGGCGCCGCTGTTCAACATCGCCGGCAGCGAGAAGGCAGCTGGTGGAGTGCGAAGCACCGCCAGCTGGGTGGTGGGCGGCGCGCTTGTCGTCCCGCCCGGCAAAACCACGGTGACCGCCGTGGCTCGAGTGACCGACAACGCTGGCAAATCCGGCAGTACGACGAGCACGTTCGGCATCAGCACGGTGGAGAATGGCCAGGAGCTCACCCCCGCACCATGAGTGCCTGAGGTGTGAATTCCTGACGCTAGGTGTCAATGCGGGGAGCGGCCGCTGCGTTCGGCGGCCGCCCGTACCCATTGCGCAGGGCTGGTACCAGTTCGTCCAGTGCGCGCTCGCTAGACATTCCTGCTCATGAGTCATGCAAGGTCAGAAGCAAGATCTTCAAGCCGTCCTGGACGTCATTCAATAGCACATTTCGGCATGGTCCGGCGTACTCGTGCGGTGCCTGACCGCTTTAGGCGCGCGACGCAAAGACCGCTTCTGGCCGGGACTGTGAGTACGCCCGCGCACCCGGAAGTTGACACTCGCGGCGAATTGATCGCGGCATCGGTTGGTTGATCGACGTTGGCTGAGGACGTTGCCGGCGGGCGCATCCTGCGTGGCCCTCAACTCGATGGGAGACCATCATGGGAACCGCAGGCAACGCCTCTCGTCGCGAGCCGTGGAACAAGGGCAAGATCGTCGGGCAGAAGGCGCCATTCAAACCCAAGGACATCTGGGCGCTACGCGTCCACCTCCAGATGGAAAACCGGGTGCGCGAACTCGCGCTGTTCAACCTGGGCATCGACAGGCAAGCTGCGCGGCTGCGACCTGGTCGCGCTCAGGGTGCGCGACGTGTGCCATGGTGACCAGATGGCGACGCGCGCCATCGTCATGCAGCACAAGACCCAGCGCCCGGTGCAGTTCGAAATCACGCAGGCCACGCGGGATGCCTTGCAGGTGTGGATCAAGCAGGCCGGGCTGAAACTGGAGGACTTTCTGTTCCCCAGCCGGCTCCACGACTCACCCCACCTCGGAACCCGGCAGTACGCTCGGATCCTTGGGCACTGGGTTGACGACCTGGGACTGGACCGGGCCGACTACGGGACGCACTCGATGCGAAGGACGAAGGCGACGCTGATCTATCGGCGCACCAAGAACCTGCGCGCCGTGCAGCTGCTGCTTGGCCACTCCAAGCTTGAGTCAACGGTGACATACCTCGGCATCGAGGTCGATGACGCCATCGAGATCTCTGAGCAGACGGAGATCTGAGGTCATCGATGGCCGCCGCGCCCGCCGTCGGGTCGGCCGCCTCAACGGCGGCTATATGGCGCCTGCCCGAACTGGAGGTCCCGGCCAGAACCTGCCATTCGATGCGCGCGCTAGGACTCCCCGAAAGCGAACCCGGTTGGCTCCTCGGAACGGTGCTGAAGAAAAAGAAAACTCACAATAGCTCGTCCCAGACCCCATGATGGGATTTCTCGCCCGCGCTCCCAAAGGATGTCCGATGCGTTCACTGCACTTTCTCCTGGCAGTACTGGGATCGCCAGCCATCAGTCAGGCAAAGCAGCCCACCTTCGCAGAGATGGCGACGGACGTGCCGACGTGAAACGCATTGCTGCAATCGCGACCGGTGCACTGTTGCTGATCGCCCCGCTTGGAGGCCTCGCGCAAGCACCGCAGAAGACGGCCCATATCGGCATCCTGGTGGGCGGCAGCTTGGCGCAACGCGGCCATCTGGAACAGGCGCTCCTGCGGGGCCTGGGCGAGCAGGGGTATGTCGAGGGCAAGAACCTGGTGCTCGAGCGCCGATATGCCGACGGCCGCGGCGAGCGGGTGCCTGAGTTTGCGCGCGAGCTGGCGGCGATGAAGCTCGACGCTGTGATCACTACCTGCACGCCCTCGACCCGGGCCGCGCAGCAGGCGCTCGGCTCGACGCCGATCGTCATGGCCGCCGTCGCGGATCCGGTCGGGCAGCATCTGATCGCGAGCCTCGCCAGGCCAGGGGCCCATACCACCGGGCTGTCCAGCCAGGCCGAGGACATCATGCCCAAGATGCTGGAGCTGTTCGCGAGCGTCCTGCCCAGACCCGCGACAGTCGCGGTGCTGAGCGATGCGCGAAGCGAAGTACACCCGCGAATGTGGCGAGCGCTGGTCCCGGTCGCACAGGCGCTGAACATCAAGCTGTTGAAGGTGGATGTCGGCAGTCCTTTCGACGTCGCCCTGCCCGCTGCCTTCGAGATGGCAGTGCGCGAGCAGGCGGGCGCGGTCTTCGTCCTGCCCGATGAACCGCAATTCCTCAGCAGGCGCGCTGAGATCGTGGCGCTGGCGGCCAAGCACCGCCTGCCAGACTTCTATGGCGCGCGAGAAGCCGTGGACGAAGGCGGCCTGATGAGCTATGGCGAAAACCTAAGGACCACGTACCACAACGCTGCCACCTATATCAAGCAAGTGGCGCAGGGGGCGAATCCCGGCGACATCCCCGTCGCCCAGCCGATCAAGTTCGAACTGGTGATCAACCTGAAGACCGCCAAGGTACTTGGGCTTGCAATCCCGCAGGCAATGATCCTGCGTTCGGACGACGTGATTCGGTAGTTGCAGGTTCCGAGGCGTTCGTGCCGTCCGCCTGGTCGCCGCTGTATCGCCCAGTTGAGCGGCTGGTTTTCGGCGAGCGCAACGTCCGGAACGGGTCGGGACGTTGAGCTCGTCTCGGGTGAAAGCGGCCATCCGGTCAACTTGACCAGCCGGGTGATGTCGGATGTGCGGTCTGAGAGGTGCAGCGGTCGTTCGAGGCACGAGCCGCCCAACGACCGGTCTTGACGGCTGCTAATGTTTGACCCGGTCGGACGTCTCAGTCCAGTCTTGAGCCGACATCCGGTCCGCTACCGGCAGCTCTGCAGCGGGGGGCTCCAGTTCGTCGCCGACGAGAGCAGCCACCGACGAGCTCTCATCGCTGCGGCAAATCGGCCCTTCGCGCTCGATGACCGCCGAACAGCCGGCTCGGGTTCTGCAACCGACCTTCAGCCAAGCCAGAGGGGACGGCTCGTCAACGGCAAGGCCAGGAGACCGCCGACAAGCCGCTGCGACGTCGGCGGCTCGCGGCACGGACCAGGCTGCCCGCTCAGACACGCGCCGTCTTCCACCTCCCGCGGCTGAACAGCCATAGCGTGAACATGCCCACCGAGGTCTCGGAGACGAACACGGCCCAAAAGACTCCGGTGGCCTGCAGGTCCAGCTGCAGCGCCAGCAGCCACGCCAGTGGGATCTGGATCAGCCAGAAGAACACGAAGTTGATCTTCGTCGGCGTGACGGTGTCGCCGGCGCCGTTGAAGGCCTGTACCGAGACCATCCACCAGCCGTAAACGAAGTAGGAGTACGACAGAACGCGCAGCCACTCGGCGCCGATGTCGACCACGGCGCGCTCAGCGGTGAAGAGGCCCATGAGCTCGCGCGGGAAGAGGAAGAAGATTACCGACACCACGCTGGTGAACATCATGTTGTACCAGCCGATGCGCCACACCGACGCCTCGGCACGCCCGGGCTCGCCGGCGCCGAGGTTCTGGCCCACCAGCGTGGCCGCGGCATTGGACATGCCCCAGGCCGGCATCAGGGTGAACATCATGAGGCGGATGGCGATCGTCGCGCCGGCCACCGCGTCACTGCCGATGGCGGCGAGGATGCGCATGAGGAAGATCCAAGCTGTCATGGCGACGATCATTTGGCCGATGCCGCCGAGCGACGTGCGCACGATGTGCCACAACGTGTCAGCCTTGAGTCCGATCTGCGCGATGGCCACGCGGATGTGCTGGCTGCCGCGCAGCAAGATCCACAGCTGCATCGCCACGCCGGTGCCGCGGCCGATGACAGTGGCGATCGCCGCGCCCTCGACGCCCAGCACCGGGATCGGCCCGAGCCCGAAGATCAGGATCGGGTCGAGCACGATGTTCAGGGCGTTGGCAACCCACAGCACCCGCATCGCAACCGCCGCGTCACCGGCGCCGCGGAAGACCGCGTTGCAGACGAAGAGCAGCATGATGACGACGTTGGTGCCCAGCATCCATTGCAGGTAGCTCGCGCCTTGTGTCAGCGTCCACTCATCGGCGCCCATCAGCTGCAGCAGCTCGCGCGCGAAGACGATGCCGGCTGCCGCGAACGGCAGCGAAGCCAGCACGGCGATCCAGATTGCCTGCACGGCGCTGACTGCGGCCGCCGGACGGTCCCCTTCGCCGGTTCGTCGCGCGACGACCGCCGTCACCGCCATCGCCAGGCCGATACCGATCGCGTACAGCAGGAACAGGAACGTTTCGGTCAGTCCGACCGTCGCCACTGCCGAGGCACCGAGCCTGGCGACGAACCAGATGTCTACGACCGCGAATGTCGACTCGAGCACCAGCTCGAGCACCATCGGCACAGCGAGCAGGAACACGGCGCGCCGCAGCGGGATCTTCGTGTAGTCCGCGCCGGTGCCACGGATCGCGTCGCGGAGTTCGCGCCACAGCGAGCGGACTTGCGCAGCGGGAACAGTGACGACGGAGACGGTTGGTGGGTCGGTCGAGCTCATCGGGACTCCATCGGCCGGAACAAGGCGGCGTCGCCCTCGGCTTGTGCTTTACGGGAGACGACGAACAAGACGGGCGTGAATCGACATCTGGCACTGTCCCGCGAGAAGACGATCCGGCGGCCGTTCGATGGCTTCAGTCGACCAGCTGCGTGGGAGCGTGCGGTCTGGGAAGCCAAGCGATCGTTCAAAGCGATGATTGTCGAACGACCGCTGATGGCGAGTTCGCGCTGTCGACCACGTTGCGATCATTGAGGTGGCTGGCCAAGCGCCACATGGCCGACCGGTTCGGAAGGTGCCACTGACGTGCTGGCGGCGGAGCCGAGTGACGCAACGCCCGAGCCGGCGGTCCGCGCTCACACTGGGTTATAGATCACCAGTCGCAGACCCGGTTCGTCGCTGACCAGGAAGCTGGTGTGTTCGAACCTCAGCACGCCGAGGGTCGGATGGCGCAGCCGCTTGGTGCCGGGCGCCGGCAGCCGAACCTCGTGCGCCTTCCACCAGCCATTGAACTCTGGGCAGCCCGCGCGCAAGGCCGACAGCAAGTCGATGAAGGCCGGGTCGTCGGCGAACAGGTCGTGACTGGCCCGGAACTGCCCGATCATGCGCCGCGCCTCGTCGGCCCAGGCAGTGCCGAACAGCTTGCGGGCAGCGGGATTGGTCAGCACGTTGAGCAGCACGTTGCGTCGCTCGGGCGGCAAGCGGCCGAAGGCGAAGATGCGGTCGGCCTCGGCATTCCAGTGCAGCACGTCCCAGCGTCGGCCCAGCACATAGGCAGGCAGGCCGAGCCCGTCGACCAATCGCTTCAGCGCGTCGGACACTGGCTCGCCGGCCAGCGCGCGGCGCTCGGCGCCGCGGGTCAGCGCACGCAGGTGGCTATGCTCGACCTTGTTCAGGCGCAGCGCCCGCGCCAGCGCATCGAGCGTGGCGGCCGACGGACTGACAGCGCGGCCCTGCTCCAGGCGGATGTACCAGTCCACCCCGATGCCGGCCAGTTCGGCCACCTCCTCGCGCCGTAGGCCGGGCGTACGCCGTCGCGCCCGCGAGGGCAGACCGAGGTCCTGCGGCGACAGGCGCTCGCGCCGCGATCGCAGGAAGTCAGCGAACGCCTGGCGTCGCAGTTCTTCCATGATCGAACGTGATGAAGAGGACGAAGGTTGGACGGAGCGCGCGGTCGGCCCACCCACCCGATCGACGCTGGCACCTTTAATCCCAGGATAATACTAGGCCTTCATCAAGCGTCCGGTGCGGGCTAGCATGCGCCGCATGAAAGCGGCCATCTTCCAAGCCATCGGGGCGCCCCTCGTCGTCGCAGACGTCCCGGAGCCGGTGCTGGGCACCGGCGAAGTCATCGTCGACGTCGTGTCCGCGCGCGTGCTGGCCTATGCCGGCGAGGTGTTCAGCGGGCAGCGCCGCTACCTGCTGGCGCCGCCGGTCGTGCCGGGCTCTGGCGCCGTCGGGCGCGTGCGCGCCGTGGGGCCCGACGCCACGAGCCTGTCCGTCGGCGACTGGGTGCTGTGTGACCCGACGGTGCGCTCGCGCGATGACGTGCTGGCACCGACCACCATCCTGCAGGGTCTCACGGCCGGCGACGAGCGCGGATTGAAGCTGCAGGCGCACTTCCGCGACGGCACCTGGGCCGAACGGGTGCGCGTGCCCACCGAGAACGCGATCGGGTTGGGCGCACTGGACGATGCCGAGGCTGTGCAGTGGTCGGCGCTGGGCGTCTGTCTGGTGCCTTATGGCGGGCTGGTCGCGGCGCAGCTGCGGGCCGGCGAGACTGTGCTGGTCAACGGTGCCACCGGCGCCTTCGGCAGCGCTGGTGTGGCGGTGGCTCTGGCGATGGGTGCGGGCTGTGTGCTGGCCACCGGGCGCAACAGGCAGGCGCTCGAAGACCTGGTGCGACGCTTCGGCCCGCGCGTGCGGCCGGTTCCGATGATGGTGCGGGAAGAAGCCGATCGGCAGTCCATCTTGGCGGCCGCCGCCGGCCCCATCGATTGCGTGCTCGACCTGCTGCCACCCGCGGCCTCGGCGGCGCAGGTGCGCGCGGCGCTGCTCGCGGTGCGCCCGCATGGAAGGGTGGTGCTGATGGGCGGTCTGCAATCCGAGCTGGCGATCCCATATGCCTGGCTGATGCGCAATGGAATCACGCTGCGCGGCCAGTGGATGTATGCACGCGAGTCCATCGTGCGGCTGGTAGGGCTGGTGCGCGCCGGCCTGCTGCGGCTGGATGCGTTCGAGGTCACGGCATTCCCGCTGGCGGAGGTCAACACCGCCATCGCCCACGCCGCCAGGACGGCCGGGCCGTTCACGGCCACGGTGCTGAGGCCTTGATCTCGAGACCAGTCTCAAGGGATCGTTCGTAGCGCCAGCCCGGGCGTCCTCTCCTGGCCGGGATTTCCGGCTCGGCCGTGCACCGCATAGCCGCCATCGATGGCGGCCGCCCCCGACACGATGGTGGCCGCTGGTGACTGGCTCAGGTCTCTGTCTGTTCGGAGATCTCGAGGGCGCTCTCGGGCCAGAAGCGGACGGCGGCGACGTACTGCTATGAGGCGCTGCTGCTCAGCAGTGGCCATCGCCAGTTCAGTGATAGTCCTCCTCGCGCTGATGGCGAACCGCCAGCACCACGACCTTTGAAGCAGAGACGATCTCATACAGCGCCACGTAGCCGCTGCTGCCGAAGGGAATGATGAGTTCCCGTTGAGTCGGGTTCTGCGCCGCTTTGCGAAAGCTGAAGGGCGTCATGGCAAGTTGCTGCTGCGCGATCGCCCTGACAGCGTCGATCGCCAATTGAGCGTGGTCGAGATCTTCGGCCGTCTGGACCCGATCAAGCAGAAACTCCAAGAGTCGTTCCAGGTCCGCTTCGGCAGTCGGTGAAAGTTCGACGACGAAGCTCATCGAGCGAGCTTTTTGCGCTTCGCATCCAGCTTGGACTGCAACTTGTCGAGAACTGCATCAATGGGCACCGAGACGCCTGAGCGGTGGTACTCATCCGACGCAGCCTGAGCTCGCGCATGGAACTCGGTTTGCACGCGCCTGAACGCGATAGCGTTGCGCACCGTCGCTTCGACGAAGTCGGTCAAGGTCTCGCCCTGCTTGAGCACCGACTCGAGTTCGGCTCGCAGCTCCGGCTCGACGCGGATTTGGGGGATGACTGCGGTCTTCATCAAAACAGTGTATTGCGTATGCGTTACACGCGCAAGGAGCGGCCCGCTGAAGGAAAACCGCTCGTCTCTGGACACCCTCGCGGATCAACCCTGGACCGCTTTCGGGTAGGCGGGCTTTGGGCGCAATCGTCGGGTGCGGGTCGACTAACGCCGACCAAAGGTTGACGAAGCGGTCGATCGGCTGGTAGTCCCCGCCGATTGCGGTTAGCTGCTTTGGCCCACTACTCACGGACGGCCAAGAGCGGCGGACGGCCTCAATCGAAGCCGGTCATCCGCGTCGCTTGATAGCGGCGAGCTGTTCGCGGAGAACGCGTTCGGCATCCTCGGGTGGCAGGTCGATGCCGCCCATCAGCGGGCGCACCTCGATGCAACAGGGCTGGCCAGGGAAAGGCGCCGGGAAGCGCTGCGCCCAGCCCAGCGCTTCGTCGTGCGAGCGCACTTCGATCAGCGTGTAGCCGGCAATCAGCTCCTTGGTCTCGGCGAAGGGACCGTCCATGACGCTCGTCTGGCCGGCAGCGTCGTACTGGACGCGAAAACCCTGGCTGCTGGGCTGCAGCCCGGCGCCATCGAGCAGCACGCCGGCCTTGGCCATCTCGTCGTGGAACGCCATCATGCGAGGCACCAGCGTAGGGTCGTCGGGGAAGTCGCCCGCCTCGCTCATTGCGGTGGCACGAACCTGGATCATGTAGCGGGGCATGGAGGTCTCCTGAAGCAGTGGACCTTACACGACGAACGGTGACGGCGCATTTCGACAGGCCGCTCAGCTCTCCGAGTCGCGTGAGTCCGCGCGGCCACTCCGCGGCGACGAGGTGAGGGCAGCGAACGTCTTCAGTTCGGGTGCACCAGTTCACATTTCGCGCGACCGGTCGCTCGTGGCAGGGCCGCGGTCACGAATCGCCGAGTACCCGGTCCGGAAGGTCGAGCGGTCTTATGTGATGCCGACCTTCGAATGACCGGTGACGGCCGCCGATGTCGTACAGACGGTCGGCCACGAGTGACTCAGTTCAGTGTTGACTTGCCATTGACATACGAGACGCGGCTCAGCAATGACCACTATCGCCGGGCACGTTGGATGCTGAATGCAACGCCTCTCGCCGGCATACTGTTTGCGTGAAGATCATCGACGAGATGCTCAGCCTCAATCTGCTGAGCACAAACCAGCACCGCGAGATCGCATCCTGGGTGCGGGCCGCCCGGACTCCAGAGGCCATCATGGCGATGCCGCCGCATCTGTGGCGCGCGATTGAAGTCGCCAGCGTGGCGATGAACATCGATGCAGACCTGACCCGCCCGCCGTGTTGCGGTGCAGATCCGGCCTAGGTACGTCTTACCCCGCAGCGCGAGTGCATGAATACCATCCGCGATCTCAACAGACCACCTCACATCGAGGGCCGCATCGAATTCATCGTCGTGAGAGGCTCCCCGCGTGAGCCGGCGCGCGCCGTTGCAAGCACCGTGGCCCTGGCAGGCGTCGGTCTCGCCGACGACCGGCTGGGTCGCCGAGGCGAATCGGAACTGTCAACCCGCCAGGTCACACTGATCCAGGCCGAGCACTTGGCCGTGATCGCCCGCTTGGCCCGAGTTGATCACGTGGATCCAGGCGCCTTGCGCCGCAATCTGGTGGTCTCAGGCATCAACTTGCTCGCACTGAAGAATGCGAAGGTGAAGGTTGGCGCCGCGCTGCTCGAGGTGGTGGGCCCTTGCCAGCCATGCTCCCGGATGGAAGAAACCATCGGACCGGGTGGCTATGCAGCGATGCGCGGACACGGTGGCATGACAGCCCGTGTACTCGTCGGAGGGGCTGTCCGCGTTGGCGACGTGGTGCGGGCGCAAGCATAGTGTCGGGGCTCGATCACGAGTCGAGGCGCGATTCAGGCGCCGAGCACGACTCGAGACCGCCGACCAGTCCTCCACCTTGGTTTCACGCGTCGTGCATCCACCGGACAGTCGGAGTTCAGGCTGATGCAGGTGCGGTAGCCGCGCCCGGTGACCCGAGCTACTTGGGGCTTTCTGCCTTTTGCGTCAGTCGGGCGCGCCGACGAGCAGCGCGCCGCTGGTCCGGTTCGAGGCCGGGTCGACGACGATCAGCGCACCGGCCACGCGATTGCTTGCGTAGGGCTGGACCGGCAGCGGCTGCTGGACCTCGATGACGACCTCGCCGATGTCGTTGACGGAAAGCTCGTGCGCATCGGCGGGCTGCAACGTGTTGACGTCCAGGCGATGCACTATCTCCGCGATCCGGCCTTGCACCCAGCGGTTGCCGTGTCGCAGCCAGTACTTGCGCTCCGTCACCGCTGGCTCGGTGTCGAGCCAGGCGAGCGTCGCTTCGAAGCGTTGCGCGCTCTGCAGCGCACCCGGACTCGCGATCCAGTCGCCGCGCGAGAGGTCAATCTGGCGGTCGAGCGCGATGCCGGCGGACTCACCCGCCTGCGCGCCGTCCACGCCTTGCCCGGCGCGGCGTACCTCAGCCACCACCGCGCGCTGGCCGCTCGGGAACACTTGCACGGCATCGCCCGCCCGCACCGTGCCCTGGGCGATGCGGCCCCAAGCAACGCGCGGCTGGTGACCCGTGCCCTCGTCGTCGTCGCGCACAACGTACTGCACCGGCAACATCAGTTCACTGGTGCGGTTCCCCGGCGCCGCCGGCAAACTCTCGAGCAACTCCAGCAAGCTGGGCCCGAGGTACCAAGGCGTCACCAGTCGCCGCGTGACGTTGTCGCCGCGCAGCGCGCTGATCGGGACGGTCGCCGAGAGTGCGGTGATGCCCGCCTGCGCAGCGAAGGCCTCGATCGCCTTGCGCGCTGCCGCGAAAGCCGTCGCTGGATCGTCGACCGCGTCGAGCTTGTTGACGGCGAATACGATGCTGGGCACCCGCAGCAGATGCGCGAGCAAGGCGTGACGTTTGCTCTGCGGCAGCAACGAAACGGTCGGCGCCTGCCAGTCGATCTTTGTCACGTCGACGAGCACCACCGCCGCGTCGCTGCCCGCGGCGGCGGTCACCATGTTGCGCGTGTACTGTTCGTGCCCCGGCGTATCGGCGATGATGAACTTGCGCCGGCGCGTCGCGAAGTAGCGGTGGGCGACGTCGATCGTGATGCCCTGCTCGCGTTCGGCCTCCAGCCCGTCAGTAAGCAGCGAGAGGTCGATCGGCTGCCCAGCGGCACGGCGTTCCAGCGCATCGAGCTGGTCGGCGAGGATCGCCTGGCTGTCGAGCAGCAAGCGGCCGATCAGCGTGCTCTTGCCGTCGTCGACGCTGCCGGCGGTCAGCAGGCGGAGCGCGCGATGGTCCGCAGCGGCTGGTCGCGTGGCAGCGGCTTCGATCTTCAGAACTGCGGCCATGGTCAGAAATACCCTTCCTTCTTGCGCCGCTCCATCGCGGCGTCGCTGCTGCGGTCGTCGATGCGGGTCGCACCGCGCTCGCTGACGGTGACCTGCAGGGTCTCGGCGACGATGTCCGCCGCGCTGTCGGCCAGCGATTCCACCGGGCAGGTGCAGGTCATGTCGCCCACCGTGCGAAAGCGCACCGTGGCGGTCTCGATCGCCTCGCCGGCCGCGGGCGGGGTGACGTCGGTCACCGGCACCAGCAGACCTTTGCGGCGGACGACTTCGCGCCGGTGGGCGTAGTAAAGGCTCGGCAGCGGGATCGACTCGCGGGCGATGTACAGCCACACGTCGAGCTCGGTCCAGTTGCTGATCGGGAACGCGCGGAAGTGCTCGCCCGGGCGGTGACGGGTGTTGAACAGCGTCCACAACTCGGGCCGCTGCTCTTTCGGCGCCCATTGGCCGAACGCGTCGCGGTGGCTGAAGATGCGCTCCTTCGCGCGCGCCTTTTCCTCGTCGCGGCGCGCGCCGCCGATCAGGCAGTCGAAGTGGTGTTCGTCGATCGCCTCCAGCAGCGTCACCGACTGGTGGGCGTTGCGCGATTCCGCAGGGTGCGCCAGGCGTACCGTGCCGCGCGCGATGCTGTCGTCGAGGTGAGCGACGACCAGACGCTCGCCGATCTGCGCAACGCGCTGGTCGCGGAACGTGATCACCTCTGGGAAGTTGTGGCCGGTGTCGACATGCAGCAGCGGAAAGGGCAAGTGGCCGCGGAACACCTGGCCGCCGACGCGTTGCTTGAACGCCTTCTCCGCCAGGCGCAGCACGACGCACGAATCCTTGCCCCCGGAAAATAGCAACGCCGGCCGCTCGAACGACGCGGCCGCCTCGCGCAGGATGAAGATCGCCTCCTCCTCCAGCCACTCGAGGTGCCGGTGATCGATTTCGGGCAGCAGGCGGTCGATGTCGACGCATGCGTTCATGCTTGGGCTCCGATGGATTCGGTTTCGGGACGCCGGCGCACCGGCGCCGCGATGGGTGCGGCCTTTACGTGCAGGCCGCACTCTTTCGCGCCGTCGTCCTCCCACCACCAGCGACCGGCGCGGAAGTTCTCGCCGACCGCGATTGCGCGCGTGCACGGCGCGCAGCCGATGCTCGGCATGAAGGCGTCGTGCAGCGGGTTGTAGGGCACCGCGTGGTCAGCGATGTACTGCCAGACGTCGCTCCAAAGCCAGTCCGCCAGCGGATTGATCTTGACCCGGCCGCCGTCGTCGCGCTCGCGCAACGGTACCTCCTGGCGAGCGTGGCTCTGCTCGCGGCGCAGCCCGGTGATCCAGGCACGGCGCGTGGCGAGCATGCGCGACAGCGGCTCCAGCTTGCGCAGGCCACAGCAGCGCTTGCGCAGCGCGATCGAGCGGTACATCGCCGCATCGCCCTGCTCGCGCACGAAGTGCAGCACCGCCTCGGACTGCGGGCGGAAGACTTCGACCGCCAGCCCATAGCGCAACTCGATGCTTTCGATCAAGGCCACGGTCTCGGCATGCAGCGCACCGGTGTCCAGGGTCGCGATGGCAATGGGCAATTGGTGGCGCGCGATCAGGTCGGTGACGACCATGTCCTCGGCACCGAGGCTCGTCGCCTGCACGACCGCGCCGCTGTGCTCGGCGGCCGCCGACTGCAGGACCGCCAGCGTGCGCGCGACGCGTTCGTCGTAGCCCGGCGCGCGGTGTGCGTACAGATCGATCGCCCGCATGGTCACGCGAATCTATGGAAACTCTTAGTGCACTAGAACTACAGGCTTTTTCTATCCAAATTTCTAGCAGGCATAAAGAGCTTGGCTGCCGCCAACGCAATCCGACAGCCCGGGCCAAAGATTCACGATCACGACCGCAGCGAGGTCCTGTCTGCATTGCGCAGAAATCAGGACTTCGGCGAGTGTTGCCGCCGGCCTGAGCCGCGCTCGGCGAAGACGGGCACCGCACGGAAGGTCTCGACGTCGAGTTCGCCGAGGAGATCAGCGCCGTCCTCGACCAGCCTGACCCCGAGTCTGATATGCGGAAATCAACGGCTTAAGAGTTTGGCTAGCCGAGATCCAAGCTGGGTGCCGGCGCTCGGGTCCGACCCAACCCGCCTAAACGAGTGTCTGGCGGCGCTCGGCCGGGTCTATTCGAAGCTCGTGACGGTACTTGGTCACCGTTCTGCGGGCGACCCGGAGCCCTTGGCGCGCGAGCGTGCGCGCAATTTGCGCGTCGGACAGCGGTGCCGCGCGCGGCTCCTCGGCAATCATCTCCTTGATCAGGCCGCGGATCGCGGTGCCGGAGAAGGCACGGCCGTGGGCGGACACCATCGCTCGCGAGAAGAAGTGCTTGAGTTCGATCACGCCCAGGGGCGTGTCCATGTATTTGTTGTTGGTCACACGCGAGACCGTCGATTCGTGCATGCCGGTTTCGTCCGCGATCTCCTTCAGGCCCAGAGGCCTCATGGCCATGTCACCGAGCTCGAAGACGCGCCACTGCCTTTGCACGATCGCTTGGGCTACGGTCAGAATCGTGTGGAAGCGCTGATCGACGTTTCGCAGGGTCCAGCGCGCCTGTTGCAGTTGGGCGGCCAGGCCCGGGTGTGACGCGCCCGCATGACACCTGAAGAGATCCGCATAGGCTCTGTTGAGGCTCAGGCGCGGAACGATCGCGGGGTTCAGCGACGCGGTCCACCGTCCGTGCGCCTTCCTGACAACCACGTCGGGCATGACGTAATCGGCGCACGTGTGGTCGAAGCGCCAGCCGGGGCGCGGATCGAGCCGACGGATGCGCTCGCAGACGCCCTCAACGAAGGCCGGCGATTCGCCCAACGCGTGGGCCAGCGAGGGGATGTCGCGTGCCGCGAGGCTGTCGAGGTGGTCTCGAACGATCAGGCGTGCGCATTCGCGTTGTCGGGGATCGACGATCGTAGGGATCTGCAGCAGAAGGCACTCGCCCACGCTGCGTGCCCCGACTCCGGCGGGATCGAGGGACTGCACCCGACACAGCGCGGCACGCATCTCTTGCGGCTCGGGAGGAGAGTCGAACTCGCCGGGGCCGACCAGTTCGTCCAGCGGCTGGCGCAGATAGCCGTCCTCGTCAATCGACTCGACGACGACCTTGGCCAGCAGGAGCTCGCGCATCGGCATCGAGGAGAGATCGAGCTGTGCGTGCAGGTGCGCCCGAAGATCCACGCGCGCGGCCAGCATGTCGAGCGCGTCCGGCAGGTCGTCTTCGCTCTGGCGTCGCGGCGCTCTGCCATCGAATTGCCAGCGTTCGTGCTCGCCGTCGTCGGTCTTCTCGCAAGAGGGCGGCGACATCGCGACCGTGTCGTCGGCGCGGGCGAAGGCACCACCGTCGCGTACGGGCACGACCACCGCATCGGCAGGTTCATTGTCGGAGGCGATGTCCAGAAATGGATTGCGATCAGCCAGTTCCCGCAGCTCGCCGACGAAGTCCATCGACGACATTTGCAGCAGCCGGACGGCGTACTGCAGACGCGGCGACAGGGTGTGCTGGGTCCGTCGGTCGAGTCTGAGCATGGGTTGCATTCGTCGATCTCCTGAAGACTGCACGCGGTGGATGGTGATGTTGTTTGCAAGCCCCGTGCCTCTGGGGTGCGCAGCAAGGCAATCGCAACGCGGCCTGGGACCAGCCTTGCTCAGGCCGACGGCGGCGCGCGGGTGGGTGTGCTGGCGCGTCGACCGGGATTTGCGGCAGTTTCTTCAAACACCGGTGCCGCAGGGCCGCTGGCTTGCGCACCCTGCGCCAAGGTCGGGTTCGCGCGGGCCTCGAAGCGGCGCATCCCGGGAAACGTCCACTCGATGGACCTGACCTCGGGCAACACGTAGACGATTCCCCCACGGGTTCCGAACATCTGCCACACGATCTCATCGAAGAACGCAACCGGCAGGTTGATGCAGCCGTAGCTGATGCGGCGGTCTGCCGCACGAGGTGAAGCCAGGCGCTCCAGACGGTGCTCGGCCGGCTGCGTCAACCGTACCCGATGCATCGACACTGCAGCGTCGTAGTCGATCCAGATCACGTCCTCATCGCGCGCGTTGCGCCCTGGGGTCGCCATGAACCGACCGGCCGGTGTCGTGCGCTCATCGGGCCGCACCAGCTGGATCGGTCGTTGCCCGATGCCAGGCACCGTGTCGTCGCCGCGTGCCGAGCCAAGCAGCACCTGGCTGGTTCCACGCAAGCGACCCCTGTGATCGAACACGTACAGGCGCGCGTCCGGCTTGTCGACGATCGCGAAGGGTGCGCGGCCGTTGTCGCCGTCGGCGACGATCCAGCGGGCTACGCGTCTCACCGATGGCGACGCGTAGCCGGCGCCGAACTCCGGGACTCTGTCGCGGAGTTCGGTCCCGGTGGGCTCGACAGGCGGCGTCAGCACGATCGAGACGATGGCGGCCCCGGCGAGCAGGCCGAGCTTCAGACCGTTCACCCAGTCGAGAGGGTCCATATCGACGCGCACCTGGAGCGGGACGCGGATCGTGGTCAGTTGCGGTCCGCCTTGGGTGCGCTGACCGTGCCGTCGCTCGCGCCCGGGCCTTCGCTGCTCTTCGTGTCGCTCGGCACCGCCGGCGCAGGGGAGCTCGTTGCCGCGTTCGTGTTGGCGTTCGTCGGTGTTGGCGCCGCATCCGCCGCAGGCGCGCCGATGGACGGTGTCGTGGTTGGTGGACTTGACGACTGCGCGTAGGCGAGACCGATCACGGTCACGAATGCCGCTGCGGTGGCTGCGGCGACGACGGTCTTGGGATGCAACATGCGATCACTCCTTGGGTTGGGGCGTGTCCGGACCGAGGCCCGGGCACGATCGGTTCGATGCCTTGGCGGATGGCTGACTAGTTCATCATTCCGGCGGCGAACTCCTCGAGGTTCAACGCGCCGTCCCTGTTCTTGTCCAGCGCATCGAACTTCGCCAGCACTTGCGGCATGGCCGAGAGTTCCTTCTTGGTGAGCTTGCCGTCGTGGTCAGCATCGGCCTTGACGAATGCCGACTCGATGGCGGGCCGGCTGTTGGCAGCTGTCTGAGTCTGCGCGCCCGCGGTCGGCTGGGTCGCGGCCGACGGCGACTGCGCATGGGCCAGGCCGACCGCGATGGTCAACGCGGCGGTGGCTGCGGCAACGGCGATGACGGGATTGCTGTGTGACATGAGACGACTCCTTGAGGTGTACGGGTGCCCGAACCGGGTCCGGGCGCAACGACTCTAGGCCGCCAGTCGTGTGGATCGAGTCGGCAAGCGCCGCGTCATTGAGTAGGACAGTGCCGACAACGATGCGCACTTCCGGCTGTTTCGCTTTCACGGCGGCGTCCGCTTGCGCCGTGTTGCAAATGCTTGTTTGCACGAAGCCGATGGGGTTATCGGCGCCCTCGATAGGCTGAGATCAGTGCGTCGGTGCGGCCGCGCACGTTGAAGCGGCGATAGGCCTCTTCGCGTGCTGCCTCACCGATGCGGGACCGCACCTCCGCGGTATCGATCAGATGGACGATGCAGTCGAGCAACTCCCGCGCGGAGGCGCAGAGCAGGCCTGTTCGGCCATGCTCGATCAGCGCACGGTGTGATGCGGTGTTCCAGGCGACGCAAGGCAATCCGATGGCCATGGCCTGCGCGAGGTGCCTTGGGAACTTGACGGGTCTGTAGTTGGGTTCGACGAACAGCCAGGCCCGCCGCAAGTGGTCGGCGCGCTCCAGGTCGAGCCGCAGATCGAACTGCGCGACCTCGGCGGCGGCCAGCTGAGCGGCGCTGGCCCGGTCGGTGGACCCGAGCCAGTGGAAGGCGGCGTTCGTCGACTGCAGCAGCACGGCCAGCTGGGCGAACCGTGCCACGTGCCGTGTGTCGCAGTGTCCGCTGGCAGTGACGATCAACGGTTGCGGGGCCTCGTCGCGCGAAAGCTCGAAGTAGACGTCCGCGACGTCGTGCACGGTCCAGGCGGTCTCCGTCGAGGGAGAAGGCTGTTCCGGCGTCCGCTGGTGCGCACTTCGGTTTGTCAGCAGGCCGGCAGTTTGGAGCCGACGCGGCAATCGCCGAACGTGAAATGTCAGATGCGGCCGACCGGTCAGCCCGAGAAACTTTGCGGCAAGATTTCCAAGCTTGCAGGAGCGAAGCCCGTGTACGTGAAGTCCTGTCACACCGTTGGGAACGTTGAGCTCGCCGCTCAAGGCGTGCAGTAGCGCTCGCGGCGTTCGCCAGCCCTTCTCGCCGGCGACGATCGTCCTGGTCCCGACGTCGAGCTGTGCCGCAAGCGCGTGGTGGCATGCACTGCCGGGGAGGATCACCGTCTGACTCAGGCCGCGCGACCGAAAGGCGCGAACCAGCGCCAGCAGGTGAGCCACGACCTCCGCATCGACTCGACACACCAGGTGCACCACCTGGCCCTCGACCCCAAGATCTTGGGCGTCAGCGTCACCCGCGCCTGAGGCGTCCATCTCACCGCGCTCCTTCGCGCCGCAAGACCACCTTGACGGTGCGCAGCAAGATCCGCAGGTCCATGGCGAGCGTGTGCTGCTCGACATAGCGCCGGTCGAGCGCGACCCGCTGCGCATAGCTGGTCTCGTTCCTGCCCGATACCTGCCACAGGCCCGTCATACCGGGCCAGACGCTGAGGTAGTGCCAACGGGTGCTTCCGTAGCGGGTCAGTTCGCCCACGGTGATGGGTCGCGGCCCCACCAGGCGCATCTCGCCGCGCAGCACGTTGATCAGTTGCGGCAGCTCGTCGAGACTGGTCTGTCGCAGGAAACGACCCACCGGCGTGACGCGCGGATCGTCTGCGAGCTTCTGATCGCGCTGCCACTGTTCCCGCGCCATCGGGTCGTTGGCCAGCACTTGAGCCAAGCGCTGCTGCGACTCGTGGTGCATTGTGCGGAACTTCAGGCAACGGAAGAGCTTGCCGTGCCTGCCGACGCGATAGTGGGCAAACAGCACGGGCGCGCCGTCGTGGCGCCAGATGCGCCATGCCGCCCAGACCATGAGCGGCCACAGCAACAGCAGCAGCACGGCCGCAAGTACCTGGTGCATCAGGGTGTGGAGCTGTTGCCCCCAAGCTTCGCCACGACTCGGCTCGTGCAGTTGCAGGGACAGCGAAAGGATGGCAGCCACGCGAATCTCCAACGCAGTAGTCGTCGTCAGGATTGGCGGGCAATCGGCGCGCCCGGGGGGCGAGCCCTTGGTCGGCGCACCGTGTGCTCGATTCTTGCTCCTGGGGAGATATGACCCTGAGCCAAGTCCTCCTCGTGCTGCGCGCGCGCTGGCTGTTTGCGCTGTGCATATGGGCCGCCGTCGTGCTGATGGTCGGCGTGGTGACGTTGCTGCTACCCAAGCGCTACACGGCCAGCGCCGCGGTCGTGCTCGACGTGAAGTCACCGGATCCGATCGCCGGCGTGGTCCTGCCGGGCATGATCGTCTCCGGCTACATGGCCACGCAGGCCGACGTGCTGCGCAGCGAGCGCGTGGCGATGCGTGCGCTGCAGGCACTCGACCTGTTCGACCATCCGGATCAGCGCGCGCGCTGGCGCCGTGAGACGCAGGGTGTCGGTGACTTCCGATCCTGGCTGGCGCAATCGGTACTGGCCGACATGGAGGTCAAGCCCGCGCGCGACTCCAACGTCATCACCGTTGGCTATACGTCTCCCGACCCGGCGTTCGCCGCGGCGGTGGCGAACGCCTTCGTCTCCGCCTACACGGATATCACACTCGATCTGCGCGTCGACCCAGCCAAGCGCTACAACTCCTTCTTCGATGAGCGGGCCAAGGAGCTTCGCGAGAGTCTCGAGAAGGCCCAGGCCAAGCTGTCGGCATACCAGCGTCAGAAGGGCATCCTGGTCAGCGACGAGAAACTGGACGTCGAGAACGCCCGCCTGGCCGAGCTCTCCAGCCAGTTGGTGGCGCTGCAGGCCGAGGCCACGCAGTCGGCCAACCGCCAGCGCGAGGCCCGCCGCAACCCGGGCCAGATGCAGGAGGTGCTGAGCAACCCACTGCTGTCCGGCCTGGTGGGTGACCTGTCGCGCCAGGAGAGCAAGCTCAGCGAGTTGCGCCAGCGCCTCGGCGACCGCCACCCCGAGGTGGTGCAACTGCAGGCGAGCATCACCAACCTGCGCGCGCGCGTGCAGGCCGAGACGCGCCGAGTGGTCGGCAGTCTGACCGTCAACGACAGCGTCAACCAGGCGCGCCTGGGCAGCGTGCGCCAGGCGCTCGAGCAGCAGCGCGTGAAGCTGCTTCGGCTCAAGGGCGAGCGCGACGAGGCGGCGGTGCTGCAACGCGACGTCGAGAACGCGCAGAAGGCCTACGACGCCGTGTTGGCCCGGGTCGCGCAGACCAGCACCGAGAGCCAGAACACCCAGACCAACGTGTCGGTGCTGCAGAGCGCGACGCCGCCGGCATCGCCGTCGTGGCCGCGAACGCGATTGAACCTGGCCGCTGGTGCCGTGCTCGGCGTGCTGCTGGCGGTGGGCATCGCGATCATGCGCGAACTTCGCGACCAGCGGCTGCGCAGCTTCGAGGACGTGGTGGTGTTGCTGAAGCAGCCGCTGCTCGGCGTCATGCCGGCGGCGCGCTCGCGCGGGGGGCTGCTCGGACACTCGCGTGCCAAGCTGACGCGCGTGCGTGTACTCAACTCGCTGCCTCGCCCACGAGCCGAGGGGGCTTGACGATGATGGCGTCGCTGAAGTCCGTGCCGCCCATTCGTCGCGAACCGGTGCTCGGCGACGTGCCCCCGGACGACGGCCTGCGCGATCGCGCGATCGGCCACTACATCCGCCAGGTGCGCGGCCTGAGTGACTTGCAGATCGGCCAGATTCTTGCGTACCAGCGCGCCAACGGCCTGCGCTTCGGCGAGGCGGCAATCGCGCTGAAGCTCGCCACCAGCGACGACGTGCTGTGGGCGCTGTCGCAGCAGTTCGACTATCCCTATGCCGCGAGTGAGGGCACGCCGCTGCATGCCGATCTGGTGGCTGCGCTGGAGCCGTTCGGTGACGAGGCCGAGGCATTCCGCGAACTGCGCAGCCAGCTGTTGATGGGCGTGCTGGCCGAAGGCGGTGGCCGCCGCGCGGTGGCCGTGCTGAGCCCCGACGTCGGCGATGGCAAGAGCTATTTCGCGGCCAATCTGGCCATCAGCTTCAGCCAGCTTGGCGGCCGCACGCTGCTCGTCGACGGCGATATGCGCACGCCGCGCCAGCACCTGCTGTTCAGCGTCGACGGCGAAGTCGGCCTGAGCAGCATCCTCGCCGGGCGGGCCGAGGCCAGTGTCATCCACCAGGTGCCGGGCATGCCCACGCTGTACGTGCTGCCGGTGGGAACGCTTCCGCCCAACCCGCTGGAGCTCGTGCAGCGCCCGGCGGCCGGGTTGTTGGTGCAAGAGCTGCTGACGAAGTTCGACCACGTCATCGTCGATACGCCGGCGGCCGTGCACGGGGCTGACTCGCGCGTGCTGGCCGCGCGCAGCGGCGGCGCCTTCGTCATCGGGCGACGTGGCCGCACGCGCATCCGCGCGCTGCGCGACCTGATCGCGACGCTGGCGTCGAGCCAGGTGCGGCTGGCCGGAGTGGTGCTCAACGAGCTCTGAGCGGCAGCACAGTCAAGCGCTCGGCCGTCGGCCATCGAAGTCGCGCCAGCGCGCCTCGATGAACCCTTCGATGTGCGCGCGGAAGCGCGCCACGGAGAAGGACTCCGCGTGCGCGCGGCAGGCCTCAGGCACGAAAGCGGCGCGTCGGCATTCGAAGCGGCGTACGGCGTCGCGGATCGCCGCTGCGGACTGCTCCTCGAAGAACAGGCCGGTCGGCGCACGCGAATCCTCGCGCACCGTCTCCAGCACGCCACCGCGACCATAGGCGATCACCGGCGTGCCGCAAGCCTGAGCCTCCACCGGTGCAATCCCGAAGTCTTCCTCGGCGGCGAAGACGAAGGCCCGGGCGCGCTGCATCCAGTCGACCAGCTGCTCGGCGCTCTGGTGGCCGAGCCAGCGCACGTTGGGCGGCAGGGCGCGCGGCAGCCGCGCGGCATCGGGTCCGTCGCCGATCACGACGAGGCGATGCTCGGGCATGCCGGCGAATGCCTCGACGATGAGCGGCACGCGCTTGTATGGCACCAGACGCGATGCGCTGAGGTAGTAGTCGTCCTTGTCGTGCTGCAGTGCGAAGCGCTCGACGTCGACCGGCGGATGGATGACCTCGGCTTCGCGCCGGTAAGCCTTGCGAATTCGACGCGCGATGAAGTGAGAGTTCGCGACGAAGCAGTCGACGCCGTTGGCGCTGCGCTGGTCCCAGCCGCGCAGGTAGTGCAGCAGCAGTCGCACCGCCGGGCCCGCGAGCCGGCCCTTCAGTCCGCTGGTCAGCCCCGACTCGGTGAGGTACTGATGCTGCAGGTCCCAGGCCCATCGCATCGGCGAGTGCATGTAGGCCACGTGCAACTGATCGGGGCCTGTCAGCACGCCCTTGGCGAAGGCGTGGTTCGAGGAGATCACGATGTCATAGTTCTCCAGGCGCAGCTGCTCCATCGCCAGGGGCATCAGCGGCAGCCAGGCGCGGAACCGCCCACGGGCGCCGGGGAGCTTCTGGATGAAGGTGGTCTGCGGCCGCCGACCGTGCAGGAAAGCGCGCTCGTCTTCCGGCAACGCATCGACCACCGCGAACAGATCGGCGCTCGGGTACACGGCCAGCAGTTGCTCGAGCACGCGCTCGCTGCCCGCGTAGGTGCTGAGCCAGTCATGGACGATCGCAACCTTCATCGCGGCGCGTCGAGGGCGTTGGTGAACTGTCGCGGCTGCGCGCGGCGCGTCATCAGCGCAGCGAGCAACTGAGACTGGCGTCGCCACGAATGGCGCTCGGCGAGGCCAGGCTCGATCGCGCGCGGGAGCTTCATCGCGCGCATCAGGCCGTGTCGAATGCCGGATACCGTGGGCTCGACGAACACGGCGTGGGCACCGCCTGCCTCGCGCAGCTCCGGTGTGTCGCTGACGACGACCGGCGTGCCGCAGGCGCGCGCCTCGAGCACGGGCATGCCGAAGCCCTCGTAGATCGATGCGCAGACCAGTGCCTTCGCGCACGCGTACAGCGCGGGCATCAGGGCGTCGGGCAGGAAACCGGGCAGGATCACGCCATGGTCGCGGACGTCGCGCAAGAGGTTCAGCAGCCGCTTGTCGTGCCAGCCGTGCGCTCCGGCAAGCACGAGCCTGCAGTCTGGCAGTTGGTTCCGGCGGCGCAGGCTGAGGAACGCGCGTACGAGCGCCTCGACGTTCTTGCGCGGCTCCAACGTGGCCACCGACAGCAGATAGGGTGGCTCGATGCCGAACCGGCGCAACGCCACCAGCCCCGCCGTGCGATCGTCGTCGTCAAACGGTCGAAAGCGACCATCCAACCCCGGAGTGACGACGCCGTGCACCGGGATGCCGAGCAGG
>DATIFD010000022.1:0-9426 GCA_035455385.1 Burkholderiaceae bacterium | reverse complement strand
CGATGGCCTGGCAGTGCCGCAGCGCAAGCAGACGCATGAGCAGGTCGCGCAGTTGCTGACCGGCCAACTGCCGGTGGCGGTGTTCGCTCGCATCCTCGGCCTGGAGTTGTCGGTGGTCGACTGCGGCGTTGCCGAGATGGTGGCGCCGCACGACCGGCTGATTCGTCGCAAGATCGCACACGGCACGCGCAACTCGCGCGTCGGTCTGGCGATGTCGGTCGACCAGGCGCACGCGGCGATTCGTGCCGGCATGGAGATCGGCGACACGCTGCGCGGCAACCTGGTGGCCGTGTCCGGCATCGGCGTCGGCGCGCACGAGAGCGCCGCGTTGGTGCTGTCGCGGCTCACCGACACCCCGGTGCGCGACCTGATCGTCAGCGGTCCGGCGATGAACGCGGATCTGCTCAACCACCTGATGCAGATCGTGCAGGCGGCGCAGGCCAAGCACCGCGACGTGACCGATCCGGTCGAGGTGCTCGCCGCCTTCGGTGGGTTCGAAGTCGCGGTGATGGTGGGCGTGCTGCTGGTGGCAGCCAGCAAACGCCACTTGATCATGATCGACGGCATGTCGGCCTGCGCGGCGTTGCTCGTCGCGTCGCGCATCGCCACACCGGCGACCGACTACTGCGTGTTCTGCCGCAGCCACAGCCACCGCGGATTGGATCAGGCGCTCAATCTCTTCCGCGCCTCGGCGCTGCTCGAGCTCGGCATGGAGAGCACCGACGGCACCGGGGCGGCGCTGGCCTGGCCACTGGTCAAGAGTGCGGCAGCGCTGCTCACCGAGGTGGCCGAGGGTGAAGACCCGGGTCCGTCGCGGCCGTCCGGCGTTACCACCCAAGCCGCCGACTTCGGCACGACCGAGAACGACGGCGCCAACTGACGGGTCGGGTTCTTGCCTCAGCGCGTCAACGCTGGGTTGCGATTCGGCATCGAGCCTGGTGGCACGGGCATCGGCAGCGGCGTCACCGGCGACACGGGCGCCGGCGGCCTGACAGCCGGCGCGGGCGCCGCGGGCGCAGCACGCACCGACCGGTTGGGCTCGGGCACGGCCGGCAACTCCAGCCGCACGGTCGCCGCGCCGCCGGCGGGGCCGAGTTCGGCGCGACGGTGGTTCACCGCCAGCAGCACGAGCGAGCCGTCGACCACACCGCCGAGGCTCACCGGACGCGGTGGCTTGTCGCCCACTGCGATCAGCGCCAGGCCGGTGGCCGCGGCGCTTCTGGGCGCCACGACGCCGATCAGCTTGTAGCGCGTGTCGGCCGCCGGCGGTGTGGGCGCGTCGGCCGTCACGCGGGTGGAACCCAGCAGGCGCGACAGGTCGGCAGCCGCCACCGCGGTGCTGGCGTTCACGGTCACGGTGTGCGCCGGGGCCGCATCGGAGCGCGCCAGCAGGCGCGTGAGCCAGAACACCGCACTGACCGCAGCCAAGGCCCAGATTGCAAACGACAACAGGCGCATCGCCATCGGACGATTATCATGCAGCCCCCTTGCGCCGATCGCATCGCCGTTGATGAGTCCCCTTCGCCACGCCCAACGCCCTCGCCGCCACGTGCACGGCTTCACGCTGATCGAATTGATGGTGGTGCTCGTCATCATCGGGGTGCTGGCGGCATTCATCGTGCCCAACGTGCTCGACCGAGCCGACGATGCGCGGGTCACCGCAGCGCGCAGCGACGTCAACAATTTGATGCAGGCTCTCAAGCTGTATCGGTTGGACAATCAGCGCTATCCGACGGCCGATCAGGGCCTGAGCGCGCTGGTGCGCAAGCCGACCAGCGGAACGATTCCGCCGAACTGGCGTCCCTACCTCGAGAAGCTGCCCAACGACCCGTGGGGTCGTCCATACCAGTACCTGAATCCGGGTGTCAAAGGTGAGATCGATGTGTTCAGCTTCGGCGCCGACGGCCAGCCCGGCGGCGAAGGGACGAACGCCGACATCGGGTCCTGGCAGTAGGCGGCCGAGGCTTGCCGCTGCGCGCGGCTTCACGCTGATCGAGCTGATGGTGGTGATGGCGCTGATCGCGGTGGCCGTCGGCCTGGTGACGGTGTCGATGCGCGATCCGGCGTCGGCGCAACTCGATCGCGAGGCCGTGCGTCTGGCGGCATTGCTCGAGGCCGCCCGTGCCCAGTCGCGCGCCAGCGGCGTGCCCCTGCGCTTCGAATTGCCGTCGCAGCCGGGCGACACCGGCTTCCGCTTCGTCGGTGCCGTCGGCGGCGATCCATTGCCGAACCAGTGGCTCGGCGACGGCGTGAGCGCCGAGATCATCGGCGGCCGCGCGCTGCTGCTCGGCCCCGAGCCGTTGATCGGTCCCCAACGCATCGTGTTGCGGCTGGGCGAACGCAACCTCACGCTGGCCACCGACGGCATCGGCCCGTTCGTGCCGGTGCCATGAGAGGCTGCACATTGCGAGTGGTGCGCGGCTTCACGCTGGTGGAAGTGTTGGTCGCGGTGGCCGTGGTGGCGATCACGCTGTCGGCCGGCCTGAAGGCCGCCGGCGCGCTGACCGACAACGCCCAGAGGCTGGCCGAGGTCGTCAATGCACAATGGTGCGCCGACAACGTGCTGACGAACCTGCGGCTGACCAGGCAGTTCCCGGGCATCGGCGACGCCGATTTCGACTGCAACCAGCTCGGCAGAGACTACAAGGGCCGCCTCGTGACGCGCCCGACGCCGAACCCCAACTTCCGGCGCATCGACGCGGTCGTGGTCGACGACGCGGGCACGGCCATACTGACCCTGTCGACCGTGCTGGGGCGCTACTGAAAGTCATGACGGCCCCCATGCGCAACGCCGCCGGGTTCACGCTGGTCGAGGTGCTGGTCGCCCTGCTGATCATGGCGATCCTCTCGACCATGGCCTGGCAGGGCGTCGACGGCATGGTGCGCGCCCGCGACGCCAGCCAGGAGGCTGCGGAACGCACGCTGCGGCTCACCACCGTGATGGCGCAATGGGAGCAGGATCTCGGCTCGCTGTACGACAACCCGAGCGTGCCCGCCATCGCCTTCGACGGTGCCAACCTGCGGCTGGCGCGCGCCACGCCCGACGGCGCGCAGGTCGTCGTGTGGTCGCTGCGCGAAGGGGTCTGGCGCCGCTGGGCCAGCCCGATCGTACAGCGCGCGTTCGAGCTGCAGCAGGCCTGGCTGATCAGCCAACAGTTGATCGGCACCGAAGACCAGCAGGTGCGGCTGCTCGACGGCGTCACCCAGTGGCAGGTGTACTTCTTCCGCGGCAACGCCTGGAGCAACGCCCAGTCGAGCGCCGACATCGCGCCCGCACCGTCGACGGGCCAGCCTGCGGCGCCGGGTGCGCGGGCTGCATTGCCCGGCGGCGTGCGCATGGTGATCAGCCTCGGGGGCCGGGGCAGCCTGACGCGCGACGTGCTGCTGGGGCCGTCGTCATGACGCGTCGCCAGCGCCCATCGCCACGGCGCTCGCGCGGCGCGGCGCTGCTGATCGCGATGTCGCTTCTCGTACTGGTGACCACGCTGGCTGCCGGCATGGTGTGGCAGCAGCACCGCGCGATCCAGGTCGAGGCGGCGGAGCGCTCGAGAACCCAATCGGCCTGGATCCTCAACGGCGCCCTCGACTGGGCGCGTCTGATCCTGCGCGAGGATGCCCGCTCCGGCGGGCCGACCGCGCTCAGCGAACCCTGGGCGACGCCGCTGGCGGAGGCCCGGCTGTCGACGTTCCTCGCCACCGACCAGGAGCACAACGCCGACAGCGGGCCGGATGCCTTTCTCTCCGGCTCGATCACCGACCTGCAATCGCGCTACAACCTGCGCAACCTGGTCGACGGCAACAAGATCGTCGACGCCGAGTTGGCGGCGCTGACTCGCCTTTGCGAATCCGCCGGGGTGCCGACCGACACCGCCCCGCGCATCGCCGCGGGGCTGCGTGCGGCCTGGGGCGGTGGCGACGCGCAGGCCGCTGCAGCACCGCTGGCGCCGCGAACCTTGGCGCAATTGGCGTGGTTCGGGATCGACCCGGGCGTGATCGAGCAGCTGCAGAATTTCGTCGTGCTGCTGCCGGTGCGCACGACGGTCAATCTCAATACCGCGGACGCGGACGTGATCGCGGCCGTCAGCCCCGGGCTCGACGCCGGCGCTGCACAGGCACTGGTGCAGGCGCGCCAGCGCGGCGCGTACAAGTCGGTCGACATCGCGCGCAAGCAGGTGTCGTCGCCGAACCTGCTCGACCCGAAGAACGTCGGCGTGACCTCCAGCTACTTCGAAGTGCGCGGCAAGCTGCGACTGGACGACCAGGCCCTCGAGGAGCGCTCGGTCGTCGAGCGCCGCGGCCTCGACGTGGTGACCATCCTGCGCGAACGCGTGGCCAGCGTGGTCTCCGATCGATGAAGGCATGATGACACCCGGGGCGGCGCGCCCAGCTTCACCATTGGCGACAACTTTGCATGCCAAGTCCTTGATTTGCGGGCTCGTCAGCTTGTGAGCCCCATGCAAAGCGATTAGCCTTTCCAGCCCCCATGTCAATCCTGGTCGTCTTGCTGCCCGCGCGTGACCGTTCGGCCGCCGCCGCGCCGGTCGACGCCTCGACCGAGTACGCATTCCTGCTGAGCGCCGACGGCCTCGGGGTGTCTCGCCAGGGCCGCACAACGGCCGCCCTGTTGCCCAAGGCGGACACGGTGGTGGCCTGGCTCGGGCCCACCGATGTCAGCTGGCACCGTGTCACGCTGCCGCGTGCGCCGGCGGCCAAGCTGCGCGCGGCGCTGGTCGGCATGGTCGAGGAGCAACTGCTCGACGACGAGCAGGCCGTGCACCTCGCGGTCGCCCCGCAGTCCAGCGCCGGCAGCCCCACCTGGGTCGCGGCCGTCCACAAGCGCTGGCTGGCGCAGCATCTCGAGAACCTCGACAAGGCGGGGGCGTTCATTGATCGCGCGGTGCCCGCGCTGTGGCCGGAGGAGCCCGGCAGCGGGCACTTCTTCGCTTCATCCGACGCCGCCGACGGCAGCAGCGCGCAGACCTGGCTCGCCTATGCCGATGCCGACGGGGTGCGCTGCGCGCGAATGGCCGGCACCTGGGTGCGCGAGCAGCTTCCGGGCTGGGGCCGCGAAGGCACGCGCTGGAGCGCATCGCCCGCGGTGGCTGCGCAGGCCGAGCGCTGGCTCGGCGCCCCCGTGGCCGTGCGCTCGGATGCCGACCATGCGCTGCAGGCTGTGCGCTCGCTGTGGAACTTGCGACAGTTCGATCTGGCGCCACGCGCGCGCGGTTCGCGCTGGCTGCGCGACGCCTGGCGTCGCGCGTTCAGCCCGGCGTGGCGGCCGGCGCGGATCGGACTCCTGGTGTTGGTGGTGCTCAACCTGGTCGGCATCAACCTGTGGGCATGGCGGCAGCGCGCCGAGATGGATGGACGCAGGGACGCCATGGTGGCGCTGGTCAAAGCCAGCCATCCGCAGATCGGCACCATCGTCGACGCGCCGCTGCAGATGCGTCGCGCCACCGACGCGCTGCGCGCCGCGGCCGGTCGCGTCGGCGACGCCGACCTCGAAGCCGCGCTGGCAGCAGCAGCCCTCGCCTGGCCCGACGGCCAGCCCCCGGTGCAATCGATCCAGTACACAGCCGGCAAGCTCACCCTGGTGGCCGGCGTGTGGAGTGCCGACCAGGTCGAGCGATTCCGTGCCAGCCTGCGCTCGTCGGGCTGGAGCGTCGAGTCGGCGGAAGGACGCCTCGTGCTCACGCGCGCGTCCGATGCCGCGCGGGGCAGCGCGTGAGCGACTGGCGCGAGAGCTGGCAGGCGCTGCGCGGCCAGGCCGCTGCCGCATGGCGCACCCGCGCGCCGCGCGAGCGCATCGCGCTGGCGCTCGCGGCCACCGTGCTGATCGCGCTGGCCGTCTGGGCGTTGCTGGTGGCACCGGCGCTGGCCACGCTGCGCACGGCTCCGCGTCAGCTGGAGGCTCTTGACGTGCAGTTGCAGCAGATGCGCGCGATGGCCGCCGAGGTGCGCGATCTGCGCAACGCCACGCCGGTGGCCGCCGCCCAGGCCGGCCTGGCGATCAAGACTGCGGCCGAGCGCTATGGCGACAAGATGCGGTTGACGATGCAAGGCGATCGTGCGCTGATCACGCTGGTGAATGCAACCCCGGAGCAGCTGCGCGCGCTGCTGGTCGAGGTGCGCAGCGCAGCGCGTGCGCGTCCGGTCGAAGCGCAGCTCAACCGCGTGCCCGCGGGCTACAGCGGCACGATCGCCTTCGACCTGGGGGGCACCTGATGGAGCTGCGCTGGCCGGTTTGGCTGGCTCGACGCCGCGCGGGTGTTCGTCTGTCGCGCTTCGGCGCCAGCGCGTTCCAGAACTCGACCCTGGCCGAGCTCGCTTGGCAGCGCGCGCGCCATGCGTCGACGCGATGGGCCGTCTGGGGCGCTGTGGTCGGCGCGCTGGTGGGCGTGGTGGCGTTCGCGCCGGCAAGCTGGCTGGCCGGGGCGGTGGCACGCGCCACCGATCAGAGGCTGCTGCTCGCCGACGCCAAGGGCAGCGTCTGGGCCGGCGACGCACAATTGATCCTGACCGGGGGTGTAGGGAGCCGTGACGCGGCGGCCCTGCCGGGCAGGCTGCGCTGGCAGATCAGGCCGCGCGTCAACGGCTTCGACTTGGTGCTCCATCAGGCATGCTGCATCGACCGGGAATGGGCGGTGCAGTTCAAGCTGGTGGGATTCGGCCGCTACCAGGTGGCGCTGCCGGCACGGCCGCAGGCGCTGGGGCAGTGGCCGGCCGCGTGGCTGGCCGGACTGGGCACGCCGTTCAACACCATGCAGCTGGGCGGCACGCTGCGACTGGCCAGCAACGGCATGACGCTCGAGTCGGTGCAGGGACGTTGGCGCGTCATCGGCAGCCTCGACGCCGATCTGCTGGGCGTGTCGTCGCGGCTCTCGACGCTCGACACGCTGGGCAGCTACCGCTTCAGCGTGCGCGGCGGCGCCAGCAGCAACGACCCGGCGGTGTTGAACCTGGAAACACTCGACGGCGCGTTGCGCCTGTCGGGCAGCGGACAATTGACGGGGTCTCGCGTGCGCTTTCGCGGCGAGGCGAGCGCCGCCGAAGGCCAGGAGGCGGCATTGAACAACCTGCTCAACATCATCGGCCGGCGCCAGGGCGCGACGTCGATCATTTCCATCGGATGACCATGAACGCCTGCCGACTTCTGGCTGACCCGCGCGGCCGCCTCCGCCGCGCCGCGCTGGTCGCACTGGCCGCACTGGCCGCACTGACCGCTGCCGTCGGGCCAGTGGCCGCGCAGCCGGCGGGCGCCGCTGCCAGCACGCCGCGCGGCGCAGCCGCCAAGTCCGCGAGCGCCGTTCGTGCCAGCGCACCGGTGACCATCAACTTCGTCAACGCCGACATCGAAGCCGTCACGCGCGCGATGGCGGTGATGATCGAGCGGCAGATCATCGTTGACCCGCGCGTCAAGGGCACGATCACCGTCTACAGCGAGCAGCCCATTCCGGTGCGCGAGGCCTACCTGAACTACCTGGCGGCGCTGCGCGGGCTCGGCTTCACGCTGGTCGACTCTGCGGGCCTGCTGAAGGTGGTGCCCGAGGCCGATGCCAAGCTGCAGGCCGGCACCGTGCAGGTGGGCACCCCCTCGCAGCGCGGCGACCAGGTGCTGACGCAGATCTTCAAGCTCAACCACGAGAACCCGAACAATCTGGTGGCCGTGCTCAGGCCGCTGATCAGCCCGAACAACACGATCAATGCCAATCCGGGCAACAGCACGCTGATCATCACCGACTACGCCGACAACCTGCAGCGCATCGCGCGCATCATCGCCGCGCTCGACACGCCCGGCGCCACCGACGTCGAGGTGATACCGGTGCTCAATGGCGTCGCCAGCGACATGGCAGCCATCATCCAGCGCCTGGGCGACGGTGCCGTGGCCGGGGCGCCGGCACCGGGTGGCGCGGCCGCCGGTGCCTTCGCGGTGCTGGTCGATCCGCGAGCCAACGCGCTGATCGTGCGCGCCGCCAACCCGATCCGCATGGCGCAGCTGCGCGCGCTGATCCAGCGGCTCGACCAGGTGCAGCCGGGCGTCAATGCCGCCGGCAACATCTGGGTCGTGCCGCTGAAGAACGCCGAGGCGACCAAGCTCGCCACGGTGCTGCGGGCCGCCTTCAGCGGCGGCAGCGGCGCCAGCGTCGCCGGCGTCGCGACCGCGACCGGTCTGACCCAGCAGACGGCGGCCGGGGTGGCGGGCACCACGGCCGGCGCCACCCCCGCGACGGCGCCGCTGGCGTCGTCGGCGCAGCCCACCACCGGCGGCTTCATCCAGGCGGACCCGGCCTCGAACTCGCTGATCATCACCGCGCCGGCGCCGCTGTACCGGCAGGTACGCGCGATGATCGAGCAGCTCGACACGCGGCGCGCGCAGATCTACATCGAGAGCCTGATCGTCGAGGTGTCGGGCGACAACGCGGCCGATTTCGGCCTGCAGTGGCAGGGACTGATCGGCCAGCAGGGCGACAAGTACGGGCTGTTCGCAGGCACCAATTCGACCACCGGTGGCCCGAGCATCATCGATCTGAGCAAGACCATCGCCGGCGTCGCTGGTAGCACCACGGTGCCGGGTGAAGGTCTGAACATCGGCCTGCTCAAGAACTACGGCGGCACCTACGCGCTGGCGGCGATCGCGCGCATGCTGCAATCGCAGACCAACACCAACATCGTCTCGACGCCGAACCTGATCACGCTCGACAACGAGGAGGCCAAGATCGTGGTCGGCAGCAACGTGCCGTTCATCACCGGTCAGTTCACCAACACCGGGGTTGCCACCACCAGCCCGTTCCAGACCATCGAGCGCAAGGACGTCGGCATCACGCTGCGCATCCGGCCGCAGGTGGGCGAAGGCGGCGTCGTGCGCATGACGATCTACCAGGAGGCCTCCAGCGTCAGCGACAAGGTCGCCCCCGGCACCTCCAACGCGGGCCCGTCGACCGACAAGCGCTCGATCGAGTCGACCGTGGTGGTCGACGACGGTGCCATCCTCGTGCTGGGCGGCCTGATCGAGGAGCGCTACAGCCAGAACATCTCGAAGGTGCCGCTGCTGGGCGACATCCCGTACCTGGGCGCGCTGTTCCGCAGCGAGAGTCGCACCAAGACGCGCACCAACCTGATGGTGTTCCTGCGCCCGGTGGTGATGCGCGACTTGGAGAGCGCGACCAAGCTCTCGCTCGACCGCTACGACCTCATCCGTGCGCGCCAGAAAGAAGCACAGCCGGTGCCGAGCGCCATCCTGCAGAACAACGAGACCCCGGTGCTGCCCGCATACCAGCCAGGGGTGCCGCTGGCGCCGGTACCCACCGCGCCGAACGTGCCGACCAACCCGGCCCCGGCGCCGGCCCAGCCCGCGCTGATCAACTGATTCCCCACCCGGCATGGCTTCGCGTCACCCCCTGCCCTACGCCTTCGCAAAGGCCAACA
>DATIFD010000021.1:0-6058 GCA_035455385.1 Burkholderiaceae bacterium | reverse complement strand
CTTGATGAAACGAAGATTCACCCGGCCATTCGCGAGCGGATCGCGAAGCACCATGAGTCGATGGTGAAGGAGGTTCAGGACGCGCTGGTTGCACACCCGGTCGTGGTGGTTGGGATGCGCCAGAACCCGTTCGTGCGCAAGGCGCGACAGGCGTTGACCGCGGCGGGCATCTCATTCCACTACATCGAGCACGGCAGCTACCTGTCGCAGTGGCGGCGCCGCAATGCGCTGAAGATGTGGACCGGCTGGCCGACGTTCCCGATGGTGTTCGTCAAAGGCACGCTGATCGGCGGCTTCGACGATCTGGCCCGGTTGATCGCCAGCGGCGAACTCAAGGCCATGCTCGGCTGAGCGCGCCGAGCGCCCGCGGACGCGGTAGACCTCTATTGCATGTGCCAGCCGTGGCTGACGGTGATCGATTGGCCCGTCAGCGCGTTGGTCGGGAAGGCCGCCAGGAAGATCGCGGTGCGGGCCACGTCCGCGGTCGTCGTGAACTCGCCGTCGACCGTCTCCTTGAGCATCACGTTGCGCACCACGTCGGCCTCCGAGATGCCGAGTTCCTTCGCCTGCTCGGGAATCTGCTTCTCCACCAGCGGCGTGCGCACGAAGCCGGGACAGATCACGTTGGAGCGGATGCCCGAGGCCGCGCCTTCCTTGGCCACCACCTTGGCCAGGCCGATCAGCCCGTGCTTGGCGGTGACGTACGGCGCCTTCAGCGGCGAGGCCTCGTGCGAATGCACCGATCCCATGTAGAGGATGGTGCCGCCGCGCTTGGCGCTGATCATCGAGCGCATCGCGGCGCGCGTGGTCAGGAAGGCGCCGTCGACGTGGACCGCGAGCAGCCGCTTCCAGTCGTCGAACCGCAGTTCGACCAGCGGGCTGATGATCTGGATGCCGGCGTTGCTGACCAGCACGTCCAGACCGCCCCAGGCCTTGACGGTCTTCGCGACGCCGGCGTCGACCTGTGCCTCGTCGGTGACGTTCATCGCCACCGCCATCGCGGTGCCGCCTGACTTGTTGATCCTGGCGGCGGCGGCCTCGCCGGCCTCGAGCGACAGGTCGGCGATGCAGACCTTGGCTCCTTCGCGCGCGAATTCGGTCGCGATCTCGTAGCCGATGCCGCTGGCCGCACCGGTGATCAGTGCGATCTTGTTCGTGAGTTGCATGCTCGTGCTCCTGTGTTCGGGTTTCGGCGCCGTGCAGACGAGCCGAGAGCGCAACGGCAATCCGCGGCGTCCCGGCGCCGATGCGGCCGCGCCGGGCGCCCGCCGACTGTGCGATGGAGAAGATCGCCGTCGATAAGTTCCTGCGCGGCATTGCGTGCCACCGTCGATGTTGATAGCGTCGGGCATCGATGACGCGCCATCCGGGAGCCGCCCATGCCCGATATCCAGCTCATCTCGCCGGCAGACCTCGAGGGGCACGGAGAGGCCGGCGGCTTTCCGATCGAGCGCTACGCGCTTCGCTTCCTGGCGCAGGGAGACTCCTGGTTCTCGATCGGCGCCGTCCCGCCGTGGCTGACGAGCAACCTGTTCGACAAGCTGACGCTGTCGAAGCCTGCGGTGGCGGTGAATTGCGCACGCCCGGGCGCCGAGCTGGTGCACATGACCGACAGCACCAGCAATCGCACCTTCCTGCAGTTGCTGAGCGGCCGGCGCGCGCGGCCGTGGACCGCGCTGCTGCTTTCGGGGCTGGGCAACGACGTCATCTCTGCGTCGCAATCACCACCGGATCAGCCGCCGGCCAGGCGCCTGCTGGCCACCCAGGCCGAGTGGGGACCGGCAGGCGATGCCGCGCGCTACGTCAGCGAGCCGGGTTGGGCGACGTTTCGCGACCACGCGAAGGAGGTGTTCGGCATCCTGCTGCGCAAGCGCGACTCGGCCGAAGTCAACCGCGGCCTTCCGATCGTTCTTCACACCTACGACTTCACCACGCCAAGGAACGCCCCCGCGGGGCCCAACCTCGGCCCCTGGCTGTACGCGGCCGTGAACGCGTTCGGCGTGCCGCAGGACGACTGGAGCGCGCTCGGCCGCGAACTGCTGCGCCGCGTGCGAGCCTTGATCCTCGAGTTGGCGGCCGCCGAGCCGTCGGTTCACGTCGTCGACAGCCAGGGCACGCTGACGCCGGCTGCACCCGACGACACCGGACCCACCGTCCACTGGCAGAACGAGATTCACCCCACGCGCACCGGCTATCGCATGCTGGGCGACGTGTGGGAGCGAGAACTCGAGCGCCTGTTCTGCGGGCCGACTCCGTGATTGCGGTCTCTATCAGGGCGGGCGCGATCTCGACGAGTCAGCCGTCTGCCCGCGATCGCCATCGTTGCACAACGAAGACCCCGATGCCGAAACCGACGATCAGAATCAGCGCCGCCAACTCCGCGCGTCGGACATCCTCGAGCAGCAACGCGAGCGCATGACCGAACAGATAACCGAGTCCGCCGATCAAGGGCGCCCAGATCGCAGCCCCGAGTACGTTGAAGAACAGCAGCCGCCAGACCGATACGTCGCTCGCCCCGATGACGATGGGACCGACGATGCGCAGGCCGTACATGAAGCGGATGCCGACGATCACCGGGGCGTGATAGCGCTGCAGCAACTGGTTCACACGCTCGACACGCGGCTGTGCACGCGGGATCCGCCCGAGCAGATCGCGCCCCCATCGGCGGCCCACCCAGAAGAAGATCTGGTCGCCGAGCGTGCCACCGACGAACGCGACCCACAGCGTCGTCGACAGGGACAGATAGCCTTGATGCGCCGCGAAGCCCGCGAGCACGAGGATCGTCTCGCCCTCGAGCAGACAGCCGACGAAAACGGCCAGATAGCCGTATTGCAGAACCAGTTCTTCGAGCGACATGGGTGCGACGGGGCGACGTCGCCGAGGTCAGCGCGAGCGCATCATGCCCGACTTGTAGCCTTCGCCTCTGCCGGTGCCTTGATCGCGGTCAAGGCTTTGCTCTCGCCCGAGCATGGCTCGGAGTTCGCCGCTAGCGAACGATTGGCCAGGTCATCGTCGCGACGAGCCCCGGGCTCGGACAATCGGCCGATGCGTTGCCGCTACTTCAGCCGAGCGCCCGAGGCGTCGTGGACCAGCACGTCCACCGGAATCGACGGCGCCACGCTCTGCGTCACGGTGCAGAACGCCTCGAACTGCGACAACACGCGCTCCAGGTGTTCCAGCCGCTGCGCCGCCACGCCGAGGCGGATGGTCACGCGCATGCCGAGCACGCGAATCCGGCCTTCGGGATTGCGGCCCACCTGCGCCACCACCTCGCTCGCCAGCGGCTCGGGTGCCTGCTTGAACTTCCTGAACGCGAAGAGCAGCGAGTCGGACAGGCAATTGCCCACGGCGGTCGCCAGCAATTGCACCGGAGACGGACCGGCGCGCTGCCCCAGCGGCGGCGGCTCGTCGCACACGATGGCTGGCGCCCCATCGGCGTAGCTGGCCACGAAGCGATACCCGTCCTCCTGGCGCAGCTGCACCACGACTTGTTCGGCTGCCATGCGCGCCCCTACCTCCGGACCCCACAGGTGTTGATGCCGAGCATCGAGTAGAGAGGGCACCAGCCGAGCGCCGCGGTTGCCAGAGGAACGATGCCGATCCATCCCCAGGGCCCGATGGCCCCGGCCAGCGTGGCGCCGATCAAGCCGATCCCGACGATGGCGCGCAGCGCGCGGTCCAGGTTGCCTTCGTTGCGGTTCATGTTCATTCTCCTCGCGGGCTCGTGCAGATGTTCGAAGCATGCCGGCAGCCTGGATCGCAAGCATGACTCAGATCAACAGAACCGATGGTTGTGGCAGCGAGCATCGCTTCGCCGAACAAGGCGCATCTGTATGTCTTTGACTATTTGCGTGTATAGTTACGCAACCAAAGCGAGGACCCGATGCAACTTGAAGCCAACGCCTGCGCGAGCGCGCTGGAGACTGGCGCCTGGCTGATCGACGTGCGCGAGCCGCACGAGACGCACCGCCTGGCGTTCGACCACCCGCATTGCCTGCAGATGCCGCTCAGCCAGTTTCAGCGCCGCTTCAACGAGTTGCCGCGCGACCGGCAGATCGTGCTGGCCTGCGCCAGCGGGGGCCGCAGCTTCCAGGCGATGCAGTTCCTGCTCCACCACGGCTACACGCTGGTGGCCAACCTGCGAGGCGGCATCGGCAGTTGGGCGGCGCACGGCCTGCCGGTACGGCGCGGACATTGAATCCGAACCGCGATTGACACGGTCCACACCGAACATGGTCGGCCCGACATGACGAATCGACACATCACCGTGGTCGGGTCCGGCTTCGCCGGTCTCTCCGCCATCCGACGCCTGCGCCAGCGCGACCGGCAGGTGGAGCTCACGCTGGTCTCGCCGCGACCGGAGCTGCACTTCCTGCCCGGCATCATCTGGATCCCCAGCGGCCTGCGCAAGCGCGAAGACCTCGTCGTGCCGCTGCACGACTTCCTGGCGCGGCAGCGCGTTCGCTTCGTGCCCGGCGAAGCCACCGGCCTGGGCGAGCGCGGCCGCATGCTGCACACCACCGCGGGCGACGTGCGCAACGACGGCCTGATCGTCGCCACCGGCGGCCGCTTCCTGAAGAAGCTGCCGGGCATCGAGCACAGCATCACGCCGTGCGAGGGCATCGCCGCGGCCGAGCGCATCCGCGACCGACTGCGGGCGCTGCAGCAAGGCACGATCGCGGTAGGCTTCGCCGGCAATCCGCAGGAGCAGAGCTCGATGCGCGGCGGACCGATGTTCGAATTCCTGTTCGGCATCGACCAACAGTTGCGGCGCGAGGGTCGCCGCGAGCGCTTCGAGTTGGTGTTCTTCAGCCCCGCCGCCGAGCCCGGCAACCGCCTCGGCAAGGCCGCGGTGCAGCGCCTGCTCGCCGAGATGCAGCGCCGCGGCGTGCGGACGCACCTGGGCCACAAGCTCGTGCGCTTCGAGGCCGACAAGGTCGTGACCGAAGGCGGCGAGGTCACCGCCGACCTGATCCTCTTCATGCCCGGCCTCACCGGCAACGCCTGGCTGGACAACACCGAGCTGCCGCGCTCGCCCGGCGGCTTGCTGCGCGCCGACCAACACTGCCGCGTGCCCGATTGGCCGCAGGTTTATGCGGCCGGCGACGGCGGCAGCTTTCCCGGCCCCGACTGGATGCCCAAGCAGGCGCACATGGCCGATCTGCAGGCCGAGGCAGCCGCCGACAACCTGCTCGCGGAGCTGCGCGGCGAGACGCCGACGGCCACCTTCAAGGTCGAGCTGGCGTGCATCGTCGACGGGCTGGACCGCGGCATGCTGGTGGTGCGCACGCCTGAGCGCAACCTGGTGCTGCCCGCGATGCGGCCGCTGCACTGGGCCAAGCGGGGCTTCGAAAAGCTCTACCTGCGCAAGTACCGCTGACCGCTTTCTAGCGCGGCGCCTTCAGCATCGCCAGCGCCCTCGCGCAGGCCACGCCGGCGGGCTTGGACGCGAAGTCGTGAAACGACTCCAGCGAGACTTCCCGCGGCGGTGAGAGCGGCTCGTCGCTGTCCTGCACCAGGGTGCCGTCGACGAACCTGAACATCGTCGTACGCGACAGCGTCAGCGTGACCGGCTCACCGGTCTTGCGCGAACACACGACGCCGAAGCTCGCGATCACCATCTCCGGCGTGTCCAGCGCGGTGTTGACCGCGACCAGCTGATAAGGCACAGAGACCTTGCCCTTTGGCAAGTTCTTCGGGGCCGACAGCCGGATGTGCGCCTCGCCGTCGCTGCGCTTCCAGACGGGCAGAAGATCGTCCGCTGGGGCCGCGTGCACGCCCAACCCCACCAGGGCGAGCCACGCGAGGACGAGGAGCGGACGGCGCGTGAACATGTGCCCGAGCGTATCGCGTCGACACGCTGCGCCGTGAAGGATCACCACCCCCACATGAGGGCGCGCCCCCCGGATGTGCCTTGGCCGAGGCCTGCGTTCCAGGGGCCCGACGGACCGGGTGTCTTCGGCCTAAAACCGCGGCCCGGACTGCCGATATCGAGGGTCATTGCACAGGCAAGGAGCCCGACGTGCTGCACCCGACGCGGTGGATGCGCCAGTTCACC
>DATIFD010000020.1:0-7048 GCA_035455385.1 Burkholderiaceae bacterium | reverse complement strand
TCTTCCACTTCGCCAGTCGATAGACCAGCGTCTTGGCAACGTCCTTGATGACCGCGAAACCGCCGGCCATGTCGCCGTAGAGCGTGCAGTAGCCGGTAGCCATCTCGCTCTTGTTGCCGGTGGTCAGCACGATCGAGCCGTGCTTGTTCGACAGCGCCATCAGCAGCGTGCCGCGGATGCGCGCCTGGATGTTCTCTTCGGCGGTGTCTTCGGGCAGGCCGCGGAAGTCCTGGGCCAGCGCTGCGCGAAAGGCGTCGAACATCGGCGCGATCCCGATCTCGTCGTAGCGCACGCCCAGGCGATGTGCCATCTCGCGCGCGTCGAGCCACGAGATGTCGGCCGTGTACGGCGAGGGCATCATCACCGTCCGCACCCGGTCCGCACCCAGGGCGTCGACCGCAATCGCCAGCACAAGCGCCGAATCGATGCCGCCGGACAGTCCGATCACCGCGCCCGGAAAGCGGTTCTTGCCCATGTAGTCGCGCACGCCGACTACCAGCGCGCTCCAGGCCTGCTGCTCCAAGCCTGGCAGCTCGCGGCAGTCGCCGCGCGGCGTGCCGTCTTCGTCGAAGTCGATCCAGACCAGGCCGGTCTCGAAGCTCGGTCCGCGCACGACGACGCGACCGTGCGCATCGGTGGCGAACGACGCACCGTCGAAGACGATCTCGTCCTGACCGCCCACCAAATGGGCGTACAGCAATGGTGCGCCCACTGCTTGTGCACGCTCGCCCATGCGCGCCTCGCGTTCGCCGGCCTTGCCGAGGTGGAACGGCGATGCGTTCAGCACGCACAGCGCCTGCGCGCCGGCGGCCACCGCGGCCGCAGCGGGCTCGTCGAACCAGGCGTCTTCACAGATCAGCACGCCGAAGCGCTTGCCGCCGGCCTCGAACACCACCGGCGCGAGCCCTGCGTCACGGCCGCTCACGAAGTACCGGCGCTCGTCGAACACCTGGTAGTTGGGCAGTTCGCGCTTGCAGTAGGTGGCCTGCACGCGCCCGGCAGACAACAGCGATGCAGCGTTGAAGCACACCGGCGCCGCCAGCGATTTCGTCCGCTCGGCGGTCACGATGCGGCTGCGCGCGGGGTGACCCAACAGCACCGACAACCCGTTCAACGACGCGAGTTCGGCCGCCAACGCGACCAGTTCGCGCTCGCAGGCGTCCATGAAAGCCGGACGCAGCAACAGGTCTTCGGGCGGGTAGCCCGACAACGCAAGCTCTGGTGCGATCATCAACGCCGCGCCGCCGGCGTGGGCCGCGCGTGCGGCCTGGGCAATCAGCTTGGCATTGCCGGCCAGGTCACCGACGGTGGGATTGATTTGCGCCAGCGCGACGCGGAGCTTGGACACGTTGGACGATGACGGTGGGCGGGTGACGACGAAGCGCGAAGCGGCGCGCAACGCGAGCGACAACGGCCCGGACGATTATGTCATCCGGGTCGTCGACGACCTGGCGACGCTGGATTCGATCGCCTGGGATGATCTGTTGGCGCGGCAGGAGCTGCCGACGCCGTTCATGCGCGCGGCCTATCTGCAGGCACTGGACAACTCGCGCAGCGCATGCCCACGCTCGGGCTGGTCGCCACGCTTCGTCACGCTGTGGTCCGGCCGGGGGCTGTGCGCGGCCGCGCCGGCCTACCTGAAGACGCATTCGTGGGGCGAGTACGTGTTCGACTGGGCGTGGGCCGACGCCTACCAGCGCCACGGCCTGCGCTACTACCCCAAGCTGCTGGTGGCCGTGCCGTTCACGCCGGTGCCCGGCACACGACTGATGGCCACCGACGAATCGGCCCGCGACGCGCTGGTGCATGCGCTGCGTCGCCTGGCGCGGCAGGCCGATCTGTCGTCGGCGCACGTGCTGTTCCATGACGACAGCGATGCGCGGGCCTTGCAGCGCGCCGGGTGGCTGGCACGGCGCAACGTGCAGTTCCACTGGACACGAGGGCACGCCGGCTCGCCGCGCGACTTCGGCGAGTTCCTCGCGCAGATGCAGCACGACAAGCGCAAGAAGATCCTTCAACAGCGTCGCAAGGTGGCCGCCGCGGGCGTGGCGTTCACCGTGCACCAGGGGCATGCGATCGACGACGGGCTGTGGGACTTCTTCCACCGCTGCTACACGCTGACCTACCGCGCACACGGCTCGACGCCGTACCTGACGCGCGCCTTCTTCGGCGCGATGGCCACATCGATGAGCGAGCACTGGGTGATGTTCGTCGCCCGCATCGCCGGCGAGCCGGTCGCCGCGTCGCTGGTGGCCGTCGACCGCGAGCGCCGCGCCGCGTTCGGACGCTATTGGGGATCGACGCGCTTCGTCGATAGCCTCCACTTCGAGGCCTGCTACTACCAGCCGCTGCAGTGGTGCATCGCCGAAGGCTTCGATCGCTTCGAAGGCGGCGCGCAAGGCGAGCACAAGATGGCGCGCGGGCTGATGCCCGCGCCGACCGCGTCGTCGCACTGGCTGGCGCACCCGGCCTTTGCCCGCGCCGTCGACGAATTTCTCGCCGCCGAGCGCGAAGGCATCCGCGAGTATGTCGACGAGCTGAACGAACGCGCACCGTTCCGCCGCGCGCCGCCCGTCGATGACCCTGCCTGCTAGGGCTGCTTGAAGTCCCCTGCAAGCACGAATGCCATCTGCTCGGGCTTGATGTGCGCGCGCAGTGCCTGGCTCACCGGGCCCGCCTGCAGCGCCGCGAGCGCGGCATCGACCCGGGCGGCGAAGGCAAACGTGCGGTCGAGGTCGAGGTTGTGCTGCAGCGCCTGCGCCAGCCGGTCGTCCTGTGCCCGCGCCAGGCGTCGGAAGTTCAGCAGCGCCTTCTTCGCCGAGGCCACCTCTTGCTCGCTGAAGCCCTCTTGCACCGCCTTGGCCAGCTCTTCGCGGTACGCCTGCTCGACCTTGGCGGCATTCTGCGGCGCAAAGATCGCACCGCCAATCCACAGCGTGTGTTCATCGGCGTCGCCCCAGTCGAGGTAGCTGTAGACGGCGTACGACAGCCCTTCGCGCTCGCGAATGCGTTTGAAGAGGCGCGAGTCGCCCCCGGTGCCGACGATGAAGTTGGCGAGCATCAGTGCCGGATACACCGCATCGCTATCCGACAGCGGCAGGTGAAGCTCGACACCCAGGGTCGCGTTCTGCTTGTCGGGCGTGCGCACCACCTCGCGGCCCGGGGCCATCGCAAAGCTCGGTCGCGGCACACGCGCTGCCGGCTCGCGGGCCACCCAGTCGCCGAAGCCCGCGGCCAGCGCCTGTTGCACGGTTCCGGCGTCGAAGTCGCCCACTGCAGCGAACCGGCCCTGCGCGGCGCCGTAGAAGCGCGCATGGAAGTCCTTCATCCGTTCCAGCGTCACGGCCTGCGAGTCCTCCAGCCGCTCGTCGAAGCTGCGGGCGTGGCGCACGTCGCCGCGCGGGTACGGGTCGCCACGGCGCGCCAACGCGTTGGCCACGATCGCCTCGGGATCGTCGCGTTGCGCCTGGATCGCGGCGGCGGTCTGCCGCTGCAGTTCGTCGAGCGCCTCGGCGGGAAACGCTGGTGAGCGCAGCAACTGCGCGAGCAGCGCAATCGCATCGGCGACGGTGTCGCGCTGCGACCGCATCGAGATCTGCACCTCGTCGCCGGTAGAGCCGATCCGCAACTCGGACTTCAGTGCGTCGAGGCGATCCTGGATCTGGACGCGCGTGAGGCCCGCGCCCCCTTTGTCGATCATCGCGGCGGTGAGCTCGGAGACCTCGCGCAGGCCGGTCAGGCTGCGTTCATTGCCCAGGCGCAGCGACATCGAGATGCGGACGGTCTGCCCGCGCGTCGGCTTGGACAACAGCGCCACCTTCATGCCGTTGGCCAGCGCCAGCCGCTGGGTCTTCGCATCGATGTTGGCCGGCGACGAATCGAACGCAGCCACCGCGGCGGCCGAGGCCTGCGGCTTGAACGTCCTCATCTGCGCCGCCAGGTCCACCTCCTGCGGCGGCGGTGCGCGCAGTGGCTTCTCGGTGGGCACGTAGCTGGCCAGCGTGCGGTTGGACGGCACCAGCCACGCTGCGGCCACCCGCTGCACGGCCTCGCGCGTCAATGCGCGCACGCGGTCGCGGTCGAGGAACAACAGGCGCCAGTCCCCCTGCGCCACGGTCTCCGACAGCACGACGCCGATCGTCTCGGGGTTGCTGTACTGCTGCTCCCAGCTCTTCAGCCACTTGGTCCGGGCGCGCTTGAACTCATCGTCGGTGATCGGCTCGCTGCCAAGGCTCTCCACGACCTGGATCAACTCCTGGGCGCCGCGCGCCGGATCCTGCCCAGCGGCGAACTGTGCGCCGAACAGCGCCACGCCGGGGTCGGCCATCGCCAGCGACTCGGCATACACGCCCGACGCGAGGCCGGCCTCGACCAGCCGCTTGTGGGCGCGCCCCGACGGGCTGTCACCGACAACGAGCGAGATCAACTCCATCGCCGGATAGTCAGGATCCGGACCCGCAGGCACGTGGTAGCCCAGCAGCACCTGCGGCGTGCCACCCACGCGGCGCAAGGTGACGCTGCGTTCGCCGTCTTGTACCGGGTCGATCGTGTACAGCCGCGGCAGCGCGCGCTTGGGTTTCGGGATGCGGCCGAAGGTCTGTTCGATCCAGCCCATTGTGCGGGCCGGATCGAACTTGCCCGACACGATCAGCGTGGCGTTGTCCGGCTGGTAGTACTTGCGATAGAACGCCTGCAGGCGGCCGATGTCGACGTTCTCGACGTCGCTGCGCGCGCCGATCGTCGACTTGCCGTAGTTGTGCCACTGGAACATCGCGGCCAGCGTCTTCTCGAACAGGATGCGGCCGGGGTCGTTCTCGCCCATCTCCATCTCGTTGCGCACCACCGTCATCTCGGTGTCGAGATCCTTGCGCGCGATGAACGAGTTCACCATCGCATCGGCTTGCCATCCGAGGTACCAGCGCAGGTTGTCGTCGTTGGCCGAGAAGCTGGCGAAGTAGTTGGTGCGGTCGACCCAGGTCGAACCGTTGGCGCGCAGCCCGCGCTGGGAGAACTCGGCCCACACGGTGCGGTGCGTCGGGGTGCCCTTGAAGAGAAGATGTTCCAGCAGGTGAGCCATGCCCGTCTCGCCATAGTTCTCATGGCGCGACCCCACCCGGTAGGTCACGTTCACGGTCGTCGTCGGCTTGCTGTCGTCGGGCGCCAGCAGCACCTGCAACCCGTTGGGCAGTCGGTATTCGGTGATTCCCTCGACCTCGGTCACCGGCTTGGGCAGTGCAGCCGCTGTTGCGGCCGCGACGATGCACAAACCAGCCACGAGCGCCCTCGCGATGCGCATGTAGAACTCCTGGGTCGCCGGCACCGCGGCCGGCTGTCGGTTGCAGTGTAGACAGGCGCGGCTCGCCGACGCGGCGCCACGCGACGAATGACCGATCGCCCGGTGTGGGCAGCCCTTCAGCTGCGCTGGCGTGCGCTCCAGGCCTCGATGCCCGCCTGCACTTCGGCACGGGCGGCGTCGGGCCCCTTCCAGCCCAGCACCTTGACCCACTTGCCCTCTTCGAGGTCTTTGTAGTGCTCGAAGAAGTGCTGGATCGTCCTCAGGCGCAGCGGGTTCAGATCCTCCGGCTTCTGCCACTGCGTGTACAGCGACAGGATCTCGTCGATCGGCACCGCCAGCAGCTTGTTGTCGCCGCCGGCCTCGTCGCGCATCTCCATCAGCCCGATCGGGCGGCACGTCACCACCACGCCCGAGATCAGCGGCACCGGCGTGATCACCAGCACGTCGACCGGGTCGCCATCGTCGGCGAGCGTCTGCGGGATGTAGCCGTAGTTGCACGGATAGTGCATCGACGTCGACATGAAGCGGTCGACGAAGAGCGCTCCGGTGGCCTCGTCGACCTCGTACTTGATCGGGTCGGCGTTCATCGGAATCTCGATGATCACGTTGAACTGCGCGGGCGCTCGCGCGCCGGGACCGACGTTGTGCAGACTCATCTCACGCTCGCACCCACAGGGGAAACCCGGATTTTAGGCGCGGATGAGTCAAGCGCTCGGAGGGGCCTCACACAACATCCCTTAGGATGCGCGCCGTGCGAACCGCACCGCTGGCCGACCGGGCCGGCCAAGACCAGCGGTCGCAACCAATCAGCCGTGAAATGAGGAAGGAGAGTTCTCCATGTCGATAACCATGGCGCTGTACGTGGCGCTGGCCTGCGGGTTGGCCGCAGTGGTCTACGGATTCGTGCAACGCGGCCTCATCCTGGCCAAGGACGCAGGCAACGCCCGCATGCAGGAGATCGCAGGCGCCGTGCAGCAGGGTGCGGCTGCCTACCTCGCGCGCCAGTACCGCACGATCGCGATCGTCGGCGTCGTGCTGGCGATCCTGATCGCGATCTTCCTCGGCGGCAAGACGGCTGCCGGCTTCGTGCTCGGTGCCATCCTGTCGGGCGCCTGCGGCTTCATCGGCATGAACGTCTCCGTGCGCGCCAACGTGCGCACCGCACAGGCGGCCACGCAAGGCATCGGGCCGGCACTGGATGTCGCGTTCAAGGGCGGCGCGATCACCGGCATGCTGGTGGTCGGGCTCGGGCTGCTGGGCGTCGGTGCGTTCTTCTGGTACCTCTCAGGCGCCACCAACGTCGACTCCGAGACGCTCAAGCCGCTACTGGGCCTGGCCTTCGGCGCTTCGTTGATCTCGATCTTCGCGCGCCTGGGCGGCGGCATCTTCACCAAAGGCGCCGACGTCGGCGCCGACCTGGTGGGCAAGGTCGAAGCCGGCATTCCGGAAGACGACCCGCGCAACCCGGCGGTGATCGCCGACAACGTCGGCGACAACGTCGGCGACTGCGCCGGCATGGCGGCCGACCTGTTCGAGACCTATGCCGTGACGCTGATCGCGACGATGGCGCTGGGCGCGCTGATGATCAAGGGCGCGTCGGCAGCGGCGGTGGTGTACCCGCTGCTGCTGTCCAAGCCCGAGGTCGCGCCGCACGCCGTCGCCTACCCCCTTGCGCTGGGCGGCGCGTCCATCATCGCCTCCATCATCGGCTGCTTCTTCGTCAAGGTAACGCCCGGCGGCAAGATCATGAAC
>DATIFD010000019.1:0-13038 GCA_035455385.1 Burkholderiaceae bacterium | reverse complement strand
GCCATGAGCAAGGCATTCACCCGCGAGACCGATACCGCAGGCGATGACGACGCCGATGCCGGCTTGCCGGAGCTTCCCGCGGGTGCCAAGAACTACATCACCGTGCAGGGCTACCGGCGACTGCGCGCCGAGCTGCTGCAGCTGATCGACCAGGAGCGCCCAAAGGTGGTCGAGATCGTCTCGTGGGCTGCCTCCAACGGCGACCGCTCGGAAAACGGCGACTACATCTATGGCAAGAGGCGCCTGCGCGAGATCGACCGCCGCATCCGCTTCCTGACCAAGCGGCTGGATATCGCGGAGGTGACCGATCCGTCGGTGCACCACGGCAGCGACCGCGTCTTCTTCGGCGCGACGGTGACCTACGCCAACGCGCGAGGCGGCCAGCGCACCGTCACGATCAAGGGCATCGACGAGGCCGACAGCCTGGCCGGCGAGGTGAGCTGGATCTCGCCGATCGCGCGTGCGCTGCTGAAGGCGCGCGAAGGCGACGAGGTCAAGCTCGCCACGCCGGGAGGCGTGGAATCGATAGAGGTGCTTGAGGTCCACTACCCGAAGCCGCAGTAGAAGCGCGACCGCCGCGCGTTGGCGCGCGATCATCGAGCGGACACCGCGGATCCGGCTCTGCCGGTCCGCTGGTGGCGCCCCCTAGAGGGGGAGGCGGCCGCCGGGCCGCATCGGGGGTGGATCAAGGTTTCACACGCCACACGCGCAGCACCGGCGGGCACCGGCGAATGGTGCGCAACACGTCGGCCAGGTGCTGGCGGTCACGCACCGTGATCAGCAGCTTCAGCTCGGTCGTCTCGGCGGCGCGGTCTTCGCCCATGTCGATGTGCGTGATGTCCGCCTGCGAGGCACTGACCGCGCTGGCGACCTGCGCCAGCACGCCCTTGCCGTTGCGCACCAGCACGATCACCGCGGTCTCGAACGCCCGCGTCGGCTCGTCGGCCCACTCGACCCGCATCCAGCGCTCGGGGTCTTTCTCGGCCTGCCGGCGCGCGACGTGGCATTCGGCGGTGTGCACCAGCAGGGCTTCGCCGCGCCCCAGGTAGCCGACGATGGTGTCGCCGGGGATCGGTCGGCAGCACGGGGCCAGTTGCAGCGAGGCCCCCTCGCTGCCGTCGACCATCACCAGCGTGTGGCCGGGGCCGGCTTCGTCGTGCGCATAGCGGCCCAGCGTCAGTGTCACGGCGTCGGGGCGGGTGCCTTGTTCGGCCATGAACTGCGACAGCCGCTTGGCGACGATGGCCGGCACCTTCTTGTTGATCGCGATGTCAGTCAGCAGCTCACCGCGCGTGCGGTTGCCGCTCCAGCGCAGCAACTGCTGCCACAGCGGCTGGTTCTGCGGCTCATCGGGCGGCAGCGGCAGCCCTTCGCCGCGCATTGCCTGCGTCAGGAGCTTCTCGCCCAGCGCTCGCGCCTCTTCGAGCTCCATCGTCTTCAGGTGATGGCGGATCTTCGAGCGCGCCCGTCCAGTGCGCACGAAGTTGAGCCACGACGGGTTGGGCCGCGCGCCTGGGGCAGTGATCACTTCGACCACGTCGCCCGAGCGCAGCTCGGTGCGCAGCGCGACCGGCTCGTTGTTGACGCGCGCAGCCACCGTGTGGTCGCCGACATCGGAGTGGATGGCGTAGGCGAAGTCCACCGGCGTCGCGCCGCGCGGCAGCGACAGGATCTTGCTCTTGGGCGTGAACACGTACACCGCGTCTGGCACGAGATCGATCTTCACGTGCTCGAGAAACTCGGCGGCGTCGCGCGTCTCGTCCTGGATGTCGAGCAGCGACTGCAGCCACATCGAGCCCAGGCGCTGCGCCTCGTCCGTGTCCTTGTCCTTGGTCTTGTACAACCAGTTCGCCGCGATGCCTGATTCGGCCACCGCGTGCATCGACGCGGTGCGGATCTGAAACTCCACCGCAGTGCCGAGCGGGCTCACCAGCGTGGTGTGCAGCGACTGGTAGCCGTTGAGCTTGGGGATCGCGATGTAGTCCTTGAAGCGGCCCGGCACCGGCTTGTACAGCTGGTGCAAAACCCCGAGTGCGAGGTAACACTCGTTGAGCGTGCCCACGACGATGCGGAAACCGAAGATGTCGCTCACCTGCGCGAAGCTGGTGTGCTTCTCGCGCATCTTGCGGTAGATCGAGTACGCGGTCTTCTCGCGTCCGCCGACCTGCACCCTGATCTTGGCCGCGGCGAAGGCGCGCAGCACCTCCTGCTCGACGCGCTCGACGATGTCGCGGCGGTGGCCGCGCGCGCGCTGCAGGGCCTTCTCGAGTGCTGCATGGCGCCACGGATTCAGGCAGGCAAACGACAACTCCTGCAGCTCGCGGAAGGTCTGGTTCAGGCCCAGGCGGTGCGCGATCGGCGCGTAGATGTCGAGCGTCTCGCGCGCCATGCGCTCGCGCCGTTCGGGCGCGATCGCCTGCACGGTGCGCATGTTGTGCAGCCGGTCGGCCAGCTTGATCAGGATCACGCGCACGTCGCGCGCCATCGCCAGCAGCATCTTGCGAAACGACTCGGCCTGGCCTTCCTCGCGGGTGGAGAACTGCAGCTTGTCCAGTTTCGTGAGGCCATCGACCAGGTCGGCCGTCGGGGCGCCAAACCGCTCGATGAGCTCCGACTTGGTGATGCCGCAATCCTCCATCGCGTCGTGCATCAGCGCGGCCATCACCGCCTGTGCGTCGAGCCTCCAGTCAGCGACCAGGCCGGCCACGGCGATCGGGTGCGTGATGTAAGGCTCACCGCTGGCACGGTACTGGCCCAGGTGCGCCTCGTCGGCGAACTTGAACGCCTCGCGGATCAGCTTTAGCTCAGGCTTGCCGAGGTACGACAGCTTGTCGACCAGTGCCGCAAACGATGCCGCTTGCGGCTTGGGCGCGGCCGGGGCGGCCGCAGTCACACGCTGGAACCCCTGCAGCGCGGACGGCAGCAGTTCGGCAGCGAACGAGCGAATGCCCATGCGGTGACTTTAGCGCGGAAGGGCGGGTGGCGCCTCGGTTCGGGTCACCGGATTCACCCGTGCCGCCTTGCCGCGCCAGGAAGAAACAAAGGCGCCCGCGGCGCCCTTGTCAGGTGTCCTGCAGCCTGGGTGGCCGCGATCCGCTCAGATCGGCACGCGCCGCAGCATCTCCACGCCGACTTCGCCCGCGGCGACTTCGCGCAGTGCGGTGACGCCGGGTTTGTTCTTGCTCTCGATCTTCGGCGCGTGACCCTGGCTCAGCATGCGCGCGCGGTAGGTTGCGGCCAGCACCAGCTGAAACCGGTTGGGCACTTTCTGCAGGCAGTCTTCGACGGTGATGCGGGCCACTTGGATTCCTTGTTTTGCGCGCGATCTACAGCAGATCGAGCGCCTTGAACACTTGCGATTTGTTGCGCCGTTGCGCGGCGAACCTCAGGCGCTGCGAGTGGACGACCGTTTTCAGGTCGAAGAGCGCCGTCTCGAACAGAGCGTTGATTATAACGAAGTCGAATTCCTTCGCCTGAGCCACCTCCACTCGGGCATTGGCCATTCGCGTCTCGATCGCCGCCGGTGCGTCTTCGCCACGCCGCAGCAGCCGCTGGCGAAGCTCATCCCAGCTCGGCGGCAGGATGAAAATCAGCACGGCGTGCTCGAACAGCCGTTTGATCTGCAGCGCGCCCTGCCAGTCGATCTCCAGCACCACGTCTTCGCCGGCGGCCAGCCGGGACTCGATCGCCTTGCGCGAGGTGCCGTACAGGTGCCCGTGCACTTCAGCCCACTCGAAGAATTCGCCGCGCTCGACCATTGCCCGGAAACGCGGCTCGTCGATGAACCAGTACTCGCGGCCGTCCTGCTCTTGGCCGCGCGGCGCCCGGGTCGTGTGCGAGATCGACACCGCCAAGTGCGAGTCGAGCTCGAGCAGTGCGTTGACCAGGCTCGATTTTCCCGCGCCGCTGGGTGCGGCCACGACAAACAGATTTCCCGGCGTCTCGATCCGGGGCTCCGTGCCGGGCATTCGGGAATTGCTCACGCCGTGAAGTGTAGGGCCCGCATGCCGGCGGAGGCCGGGCGACGCCGTGCGGCGGCGTGACAAGACCGACGAAGCGCCGCTGCGGCCGTCGGCGTCACTCGATGTTCTGCACCTGCTCGCGCAGCTGTTCGATCAGCACCTTCATGTCGACTGCGATGTTGGTCAAGTCCAGCGTCGCCGACTTCGAACCCAGGGTATTGGCCTCGCGGTGCAGCTCTTGGATCAGGAAGTCGAGTCGCTTGCCGACCTCGCCGCCAGCGTTGAGCATGCGTTCGATCTCGTCGAGGTGGGCGTTCAGGCGCGCGAGCTCCTCCGCCACGTCGATGCGCAGCGCGAATGCAGCGGCCTCGCTCAGCGCGCGGTCGCGCGGCGACTCGGTGTCGGTGGCGCCGGCGGCTGCCAACGCCTCGTTGAAGCGTTCGATGAAGCGCTGTTGCTGGCGCTGCACGAGCGCGGGCACCAGTGGTGCTGCCTGCGCAGCCAGCGCGCGCAGCTGTTGCACGCGCTCCAGCAGCACCGTCACCAGGCGCGCACCCTCGCGCGCGCGCGCCTCGCGCAGCGACTCCGCGCACTCGCGCACGGCCTTCAGCGTGCACGCCTTCAGGTCCTCGTCGGCAACGACGGGGCGGCTCCATTGCAGGATTTCGCCGACGCTCAGTGCGCGCGCGCCGGGCAGCCAACTTTGCACGGTCGATTCCAGGCGTACCAGATGGCTCAGCTGCTCCGGCGCCGGCATCGGCGGCCCTGACTCGATGTCGCGATGTGTGACCACGCGCAACTCGATCTTGCCGCGCCGCGCGACCGCCGCCACGGCTTCTCGCAGTGCCGGTTCGAGGCTGCGCAACTCGTCCGGCAGCCGCAGCGACAAGTCGAGGAAACGGCCGTTGACGGAGCGCAACTCGACCGTGACGCCCGCGCGTGAACTCGTGCTGTCTTGTGCCTGCGCAGTCGGTGTCGCTTTGGCGCTCGCGAAACCGGTCATGCTGTAGACTGTCATCGCCCTTCGCGCCGCCAAAATTCCATTATGTCAAAGCCGAAACCAGCGCCGTTGCCGGCCGGCACTGTGGTTGGTGGCTATCAGGTCGTGAAGAAGCTGGCGGCCGGCGGCTTCGGCGTCGTCTACCTGGCCGAAGACGAGAGCCGCCACCTGGTGGCGATCAAGGAATACCTGCCTGCCTCGCTGGCCGAGCGTTCGCCGGGTGAGTTGACGCCGCGCGTCAAGCCCGAGAAGCAGCCGCTGTATCGCCTGGGCCTGAAGAGCTTCTTCGAAGAAGGCCGCTCGCTCGCGCAGATCTCGCACCCGAGCGTGGTTTCGGTGCTCAACTTCTTCCGCGAGAACGAGACCGTCTACATGGTGATGAACTACCTGCAGGGCGACACGCTGCAGGATTTCATCGTCACCGCGCGCGACCTGAAGCGCGACAAGGTATTCCGCGAATCGACGATCCGCTCGCTGTTCGACGAGATCCTGCGCGGCCTGCGCATCGTGCACCAGCACAAGATGCTGCACCTCGACATCAAGCCGGCCAACATCTTCATCACCAACGACAACAAGGCCGTGATGCTCGACTTCGGTGCCGCGCGCGAAGTGCTGAGCAAAGAGGGCAACTTCATCCGCCCGATGTACACGCCGGGCTTCGCCGCGCCCGAGATGTACCGGCGCGACGGCACGCTGGGCCCGTGGACCGACATCTACGCGATCGGCGCGTGCATCTACGCCTGCATGCAGGGCTACCCACCCAACGATGCGCCGCAGCGCATCGACAAGGATCGGCTCGCGCTCAGCCTCTCGCGCCTGCGCAACGTGTACTCCGACAATCTGATCGAAGTGACCGAGTGGTGCATGTCGCTCGATCCGCTGTCGCGCCCGCAAAGCGTGTTCGCGCTGCAGAAGGAACTGGCTCGCGAGACGGAGCGGCGCTACACCAAGCTGAGCTTCGGCGAGCGCCTGAAGCTGCAGCTCGAGAACCTGAAGACGGGCGCCAAGCCCTGACGCCGACAGCAACAACCAGCAGACCCATGCGCTTCTCCGTCTACCAGGTCAGCCGCAAAGGCGGCCGTGAGAAGAACGAAGACCGCATGGGCTATTGCTATACGCGCGATGCCGGTCTGTTCGCGCTGGCCGACGGCATGGGTGGCCACCCCGAGGGAGAGGTAGCGTCGCAGATCGCGCTGCAGACGCTGGCGGCGCTGTTCCAGCGCGATGCCAAGCCCACGCTGGCCGAGCCGCTGCGCTTCCTGCACGAGGCGATCATCGCCGGCCACCACCAGTTGCTGCGTTATGCCACCGAGAAAGCGCTGATCGACACCCCTCGCACCACGGTGGTGGCGTGCCTGATGCAAGGCAACGCGGCTTACTGGGCCCATTGCGGAGATTCGCGGCTGTACTTCGTGCGCGGCGACAAATTGATCGCACGCACGCGCGACCACTCCTACTCGGAGCTGCAGGAGACACTCTCACAGGTGGTGCCCGTCGGCGAGCGCTTCAACCGCAACGTGCTGTTCACCTGCCTCGGATCGCCCGGCAAGCCGGTGGTCGATACCGCCGGCCCGCTGCTGCTGCAGCCGCACGATCGCGTGCTGCTTTGCTCCGACGGGCTCTGGGGCAGTGTCAGCGACGCGCAGATCACCGAGCACCTGGCGGCCCGGCCGATCTCCGATGCGGTGCCCGAGTTGGTGGAGCTCGCGCTGCGCAACGGTGGCGCCAAGAGCGACAACGTCACCGTGCTCACCGCCGAGTGGGAGGCCGCCGAGGACGGCGAGGGCGCGGCCGAGGTGCAGACGCAGGCATTGGGTGAAGAGGTGTTCGCCTCCACGATCCAGGCCAGCCTGATCGGCGAACAGCCGGTCGATGAGCTCGACGAAGCCGAAATCGAGCGTTCGATCAAAGAGATCAACGAAGCGATTAAGCGCTCGTCGCAGAAGAAGTCGTAGCAGGGGGCTCCCTCGCCGCTGTCGACCCCTGGCCTGCGACGCCCGTCTCGACGGGTTCGATGACAATCACGCCATGACCTACGAACGCACGCAAAGGCGCGCGGCCGACGCATTGCGTCCCGTGCAGATCGAACGCGGCTATACGCGGCACGCCGAGGGGTCGGTGCTGGTGTGCTTCGGCGACACCAAGGTGCTGTGCACGGCGTCGGTCGACGACAAGGTGCCACCGCACAAGCGTGGCAGCGGCGAGGGCTGGGTCACCGCCGAGTACGGCATGCTGCCGCGTGCCACCCATACCCGTGGCGATCGCGAGGCGGCGCGCGGCAGGCAAAGCGGCCGCACGCAGGAGATCCAGCGTCTGATCGGCCGTGCAATGCGCTGTGTGTTCGACCTCGCGGCGCTGGGCGAGCGCACGATCGTCCTCGATTGCGACGTGCTGCAAGCCGACGGCGGCACGCGCACGGCCGCCATCACCGGTGCCTACGTGGCCGCGCACGACGCAGTGAGCTGGCTGCTCGCCAATGGCGCCATTGCCGCGTCGCCGTTGCGCGACCAGGTGGCCGCCGTCTCGGTGGGTATCGTGCAAGGCGTTGCGCTGCTCGATCTCGAGTATGTCGAGGATTCGGCGTGCGACACCGACATGAACGTCGTGATGACCGGCGCGGGCGGCTTCGTCGAAGTGCAGGGCACGGCCGAAGGCAGGAGCTTCTCGCGCGCCGAGATGGACCGCCTGCTGGTGCTGGCCGACCAAGGCATCCGCGAACTGCTTGCTGCGCAGCGCAGGGCATTGGGACTGGCTTGATGAGGATGGTGCTGGCGTCCAACAACGCCAAGAAGCTGCTCGAGTTGCAGGCGCTGCTGGCGGGGATGCCGGTGCAACTGGTGCCGCAATCCGCGCTGCGGATCGCAGAGGCCGAAGAGCCCCATGGCACCTTCGTCGAGAACGCGCTGGCCAAGGCGCGCCACGCGGCGCTGCACGCCGGTGGTCCCGCGATCGCTGACGATTCGGGGCTGTGCGTCGACGCGCTCGGCGGCGAGCCCGGAGTGGCCTCGGCGCACTACGCACCGGCCGTGGCCGACGGTGGCGACCGCGAGCATCGTCGTGCCCGGCAGGATGCGGCCAACACCAAGCTGCTGCTGCAGCGCATGCGCGCCGTTGTCGATCGACGCGGCCGCTTCGTCAGCACACTGGTGGCGCTGCGCCACGTCAGCGATCCCGAGCCGCTGATCGCCCAGGGTCGGTGGGAGCTCGAGCTGCTGCGCGAGCCGCGCGGCAGCGGCGGCTTCGGCTACGACCCGGTCGTGTGGGTGCCGACGCACGGCCGCAGCGTTGCCGAGCTCGAGCCCGCGGTGAAGAACCAGATCAGTCACCGCGCACTGGCCGCGCGCCAGATGCGCGCGCTGATGCTGGAGGTCTGGCACCTTGGCTGAGTCGGCGTCTGCGCTGCGGTCCGGCGCACGGGCGGCCAGCGTCGAGCATCACCTCAGGCCGGGCGCGCTGCAGCTGGCGGCGCTGCCGCCGCTGGCGCTGTACGTGCACCTGCCGTGGTGCCTGGCCAAGTGTCCGTACTGCGACTTCAACTCGCACGCGATCGACGCCCCCATGGCGCCTGTGGCGCCGTCCCCCCGGGGGGGAGCGTCCGGCTTGGGGCGGCCCGGCGCCGGACCGCCGTCGGCCCTGCCTGAAGCGCGCTATCTGCAGGCGCTGCGTGCCGATCTCGAGGCCGCGCTGCCGCTGGTGTGGGGCCGGCCGATCGTCAGCGTGTTCATCGGTGGTGGCACGCCGAGCCTGTTCTCGCCCGACGGCATCGACGCGCTGCTGTCGAGTGCGCGCGCGCTGCTGCCGCTGGAGCCGGCCTGCGAAGTGACACTCGAGGCCAATCCGGGCACCTTCGAGCGCGAGCGCTTCCGCGCGTTCGCGCAGGCGGGGGTCAATCGACTCTCGATCGGCGTGCAGAGCTTCGACGACACGCTGCTGCAGCGCATCGGTCGCGTGCACGACGCCGCACAGGCGCGCGCGGCGGCGCAGGAGGCGCACGAGACGTTCGAGCGCTTCAACCTCGACCTGATGTACGCGCTGCCTGGCCAATCGCTGGAACAGCTGCAGCGCGACCTCGACACCGCGCTCGCCTTCGAGCCGCCGCACTTGTCCGTGTACCACCTGACGATCGAGCCGAACACGCGCTTCGCTCTGCACCCGCCGCCACGGCCCGACGACGACCTCGCCAGCGACATGCTCGACGCGATCGTCGAACGCACAGCGCGCGCCGGACTGGCGCGCTACGAGGTATCGGCTTTCGCGCGCCCCGGTCGAGAGTGCGTGCACAACATGAACTACTGGCAGTTCGGCGACTACCTCGGCATCGGCGCCGGTGCGCACAGCAAGCTGAGCTTCCCGCACCGCGTGGTGCGGCAGCAGCGTTGGCGCGAGCCTGCCAGCTACATGGCGCAGGCGTTGCAGGGCGACGCCGTCAGCAACGAGCACGAGGTGGCACGCGACGCGCTGGCGTTCGAATTCATGCTCAACGCGCTGCGCCTGCGCAACGGCTTCGCGACCCGCCTCTTCGGCGAGCGAACCGGCATGCCGCTGTCGAGCATCGAGGCCGCCCTGCAGCAGGCCGAGCGTCGCGGTCTCATCGACCGCGATGCTTCGCAGGTGCGGCCGAGCGCGCACGGCTTCGACTTCCTGTCCGACCTGCAGCAGCTTTTCCTGCCTCCGAGCTGAGGGCTGACCGCGGCGCAGGCGCTGCCCGGGCCATGCTTCCCAGCGGCGACGCGTCGCTGCTCGACCAGGCGCGTGACGACGCGTCGATCTGCTCGCGCAGCCAGCGACGCAGCGACGCCAGCGGATGCCAGTCGTGCAGCGCCGGCGGATAGACGAGCCAGTAGGCGTCGACCGTGTCGTCGCGCAGCGCGATGCCGGACAACCGGAACAGCCTGCGCTCGCGCAGCGCGTCGGCGGCCAGCACTTCGCGCGTCAACGCGATGCCGATGTTCTGCTCGGCGGCCTGCAGCATCAGCCCGGCGTCGTTGAACGTGGCCACCGGCTTGACGCGCACCTTCAGGCCCGACAGTGCGAACCATTGCTCCCATGCGGTTGCGCTGCCCAGCAGCGGTTCGTGCGCCAGCGCGGAAACATCGCGGCCGAGCAGGTGCTGTGCCGCCGCGGGCGAGCCCACCGGCACCTTCGGCGAGTCGATCAGCAGTTCCGCGCGCAGGCCGCGCCACTGGCCGGCACCCTGGCGGATCGCCGCATGAAAGCCTTCGCGCTGCAGGTCGACCACCTGCTGCGACGCCTCGAGCTCGAGCGCGGTATCCGGATGTTTGGCGTGCCAGTCGGCCATGCGCGGCAGCAGCCAGCGCTGTGCGAACGAAGGCAGCAAGGTCACGCGCAGCCTCGCCTCGGCGCCCGCGGCTGCCGCGGTGGCCGCGCGCACGCCGGCATCGATCTGATCCAGCGCCGGTCCCACCGCCTGCAGCAGAGCCGAGCCGGCGGCATTGAGCACGATGCGGCGCCCGCGGCGGTCGAACAATTCGACCCCGAGCGTGGTCTCGAGCTGGCGCAGCTGCTGGCTGACTGCACTGTGCGTTAGATGCAGTTCCTCCGCAGCGGCGCGCAGGTTGCCGGTGCGCGCGATGACCCGGAAGCTCGGCAGCGTGTGCAATGGCGGGCGCGACATGATGTTCAGTATGCCTTACCAATGCGTCCAAAAGAAGTCGATTCCTTCGGGATCGCTGGACATCTATGCTGTCCAGCATCGAGCAAGGAATGTCACCATGGAAACCACCTGGTCCCGTCCCATCCCGCTGTCGCGCAGCGCCTGGCTGCGCGCCGGTGATCGCCTGGTCGACGTGGGGGTGCTGGCGATGTCGATGCTGAGCGGCTGGTGGCATCGCTGGCAGGCGGCCCGCGTGCGCGCCGCCGAGTTCCGGGCGCTGCGCGAGTTGAGTCCGAGCGTGCTGCGCGACATCGGCGCGCCGCCCGAGTGGATCCACGAGGCACAGCGCTGGCGTGAGCAGCGTGACATCGGCGGCGACCGCTAGGGCGGTCAGATGCGGTGGATCGTGGCGCCGGCGGTGCTCTTCAGCCGCGCGATCAGCGCCGACGCGATTCGCGGCAGCGGCAGCACCTCGTGCGCCGCGCCGACGCGAACCGCTTCGCGCGGCATGCCGAAGACGACGCAGGTAGCCTCGTCCTGGCAGATGTTGTAGCTGCCGGCGTCGCGCATTGCGCGCATCGCCTGGGCCCCGTCGGCCCCCATGCCGGTGAGCATCACCGCCAGCGCGTTCGGTCCCACCACGCGGGCCGCCGATTCGAACAGCACCTCCACCGACGGCTTGTGTCGGTTGACAGGGTCGCCGTCGCGCACGCGTGCCACGTAGTTGGCGCCGCTGCGCTCCACCGAGAGGTGCAAGCCGCCGGGCGCGACGTAGGCGTGGCCGGGCAACAGCCGTTCGCCGTCGCTCGCTTCGCGGACCCGGATCTGGCACAGCGAATCCAGCCGCCTCGCGTAGCTGGTGGTGAAGCCCGCCGGCATGTGCTGGGTGATGAGGATTGCCGGCGAGTCCGCAGGCAACTCGGTGAGCACGGCCTTGGTTGCTTCCGTGCCACCCGTCGAGGCACCGATGAAGATCAGTTTCTCGGTGGACAGTCGTCCCATCCGCGCGACGCCCGTCGTCGCGACCGGATTCGCGGTGGGGTCGTGCGGCGTCGGTGCGGACAGCCGACGCACCTGCGCGCGCGCGGCGACGCGAATCTTGTCGGTGATGTCGTCCGCCAGCCGCTGCAAGCCCTCGGCGACACCGATGCGCGGCTTGGCGACGAAGTCCACCGCGCCGAGCTCCAGTGCTCGCAGCGTGACCTCGGCGCCGCGCTCGGTGAGGGTGCTGACCATCACCACCGGTGTCGGGCGCAGTCGCATCAGCCGCGACAGGAAGTCGATGCCGTCCATGCGCGGCATTTCGACGTCGAGCGTGATCACGTCGGGGTTGACGGCGCGGATCAGCTCGCGCGCGGCCAGCGGGTCTGCGGCGGCGCCGACGCATTGCATGTCGCCCTGCCGATTGATGATCTCGCCGAGCAATCCGCGCACGAGCGCGGAGTCGTCCACCACGACCACACGGATGCGCGCCCGGGCGTCCATCGTGGAATCAGAACAGGTCGACCGAGCCGCCGCCGGTGGCCTGCGGTGCCGCCTTGGCGGCGGCGGCGCGTTCCTGCGCGGCCAGCGCCGCGGGGTTGGCCGGGGCCAGCCGCTTGACCAGCGCCTTGCCGCTGGCCGGCAGCAGGCACACTTTGCGAGCGCAGGTGTCGAGCACGTCCTTGCTGACCACCGGGATGCGCTCGGTGCGCAGGTAGTCGAGCACGAACTGCGTGTTGCGCTCGCCGACGTTGATGCTGCTCATCGACGCGATCACGGCGCCTCCGCCGAACACCTTGGCCTCGAGCGTCGAACGCGACGCACCGCGCTTGAGCATCTGGTTGATCAGCAGCTCCATGGCATAGGAGCCGTAGCGCCCCGAGTCGCCCTCGCCGTCGGGAAGCATGAAGTGGTTCATGCCGCCGATGCGCCGCTCGCGGTCCCACAGACACGCCGCGATGCACGAGCCGAGCGTGGTGGCGATCAGCAGGTCCTGGTCCGAGACGTAGAACTCGCCAGGCAGCACCTTGACCGCGTCGTTCCTGAAATTGGTGTCCCAGTAGAAGAACGAGGCTTCGCCGGGCGAGCGCGACGCCGCACGCAGGCGCTCGAGCCGCGAGGTTTGCGGGGCCAACGGTGCGGGTGACGAGGCGGGCGGGAACGCGGACAACCGCATCTCAGACCCTCACGTAGACCGTCTTGCCGCGCAACCGGAACCACTCGCGCGCCTGCGTGAAGTTCTCCGAGTGCCCGACGTAGAGCACGCCTTCGGGCACCAGCGAGGCGTGCAGCCGTTCGAGTACGCGCCGCTGCGTGGGTGCATCGAAGTAGATCATCACGTTGCGGCAGAACACGATGTCGAACGGTCCGCCCAGGTCCCAGCGCGGGTCCATGAGATTCAGCTGGCGAAACTGCACGCGCTGCGCGAGCGAAGGCCGCACGCGGATGCGACCTTCGTTGGCACCCTTGCCGCGCAGGAA
>DATIFD010000018.1:0-2476 GCA_035455385.1 Burkholderiaceae bacterium | reverse complement strand
GAAGAGCCCGACGCTGATGGGCATCGGCCTGTCGACCTTCACCGAGATCGTCGGCGCCGGCCCGACCAAGGTGTGCGACATCCTCGGCATCGGCCTGTTCGACTCGTGCGAGATCCGCGTGCACCCCACCGGCGCGGTGATCGCGCGGCTGGGCACGATGACGCAGGGCCAGGGCCACGCCACCACCTACGCGCAGATCATCGCCACCGAGCTCGGGCTGCCTGCTTCCGACATCGTCGTGGAAGAGGGCGACACCGACAAGGCGCCGTACGGCGCAGGCACTTGGGGCTCGCGCTCGACGCCGGTATCCGGCGCGGCGACCGCGGTGGCCGCGCGCAAGATCAAGGACAAGGCCAAGAAGATCGCCGCGCACCTGCTCGAGGTGGGCGAGGGCGACCTCGAGTGGGAGATCGATCGCTTCAAGGTCAAGGGCAACCCGTCGCAGTCCAAGACCATGAAGGAGATCTGCCTCGTCTCGCACACCGGCAACCTGCCGGCGGGCATGGAGCAGGGCTTGAACGCCGTGGCCTACTACGACCCGCCGAACCTCACGTTCCCGTTCGGTGCGTACCTCTGCGTGGTCGACGTCGACAAGTTCACCGGCGTGGTGTCGGTGCGCCGCTTCTATGCGCTCGACGACTGCGGCACGCGCATCAACCCGATGGTGATCGAGGGCCAGATCCACGGCGGGCTGACCGAGGCCTTCGCGGTCGCGATGGGCCAGCAGATCCCGTTCGACGACAACGGCAACCACCTCGGCAACAGCCTGGTCGACTACTTCCTGCCCACGTCGGTGGAAACGCCCCACTGGGAGACCGACCACACGGTGACGCCGTGTCCGCACCACCCGCTGGGCGCCAAGGGCGTCGCCGAGTCGCCGCACGTCGGCGGCATTCCCTGCTTCAGCAACGCGGTCATCGACGCCTTCGCCCATCTCGGCGTGACCCACATGGACATGCCGCACAGCGCGTTCCGCGTCTGGCAGAAGCTCAACGAGCTGGGCGTCAACAAGCGCCCCGGCGCGTGACAATCGCGGCATGAAGGTTCAACTCGAAAAGTCCTACCCGATGCCGGCGACGGCCGACACCGGGTGGGCGCTGTTGCAGGACATCGAGGGCGTGGCCTCGTGCATGCCGGGTGCCAAGATCACCGAGCGCGTCGATGCCCAGCGCTACAAGGGCACGGTGTCGGTCAAGCTCGGCCCCGCCAGCCTGTCGTTCCGCGGCGAGATCGAAGTCAAGGGCATCGACGCGGCCGCCAGGAGCCTGCACCTGTTCGCCAAGGGCACCGACACCACCGGCGGCTCGGCGGCGTCGATGGACCTGACCGCACGCGTCGAGGCGGTCGATGCCGCCAGCTGCAACCTGGTGGGCACCAGCGAGGTGACCATGAGCGGCAAGGCCGCCACCTTCGGCGGCCGCGTGATGGGCCCGGTGTCCGATCAGATCCTCGGCCAGTTCGCGGCCAACTTCGCGGCCAAGGTGCAGGCGATGCAGGCCGCGTCGGCAGCAGCCGGGGCGGGCGCTGCGGCCGCACCGCCGGTGCCGGCAGCAGAACCCAAGCCGCTCAACGGCCTGGCACTGATGTGGGCCGTGATCAAGGGCTGGTTCCGCTCGCTGTTCTCGGCCAAGCGATCATGACCTCGGCTCGAGCGATCGAGCTGGCCGCGCTGCAGCACGAACTGGCGCGCGCCGGCTACATCGCCGAGCCGCCGCTGGCCGCCGCGCTGCTGCTGATGCAGGACCTGCAGCGCCCATTGCTGCTCGAGGGCGATGCCGGAGTGGGCAAGACCGAGGTCGCGAAAGTGCTGGCCACCATCCGCCGCACGCGGCTGATCCGGCTGCAGTGCTACGAGGGCCTCGACGCGCACGCGGCGATGTACGAGTGGAACTACCAGCGCCAGCTGCTGGCGATCAAGCTGCTCGAACGCGACGAGCGCGGCCTGCAGCAGAAGGAGCAGGACATCTTCTCCGAGCGCTACCTGCTGAAGCGGCCGCTGCTCGAGGCCATCACCGCCGACGCCGCCCCGGTGCTGCTGATCGACGAGATCGATCGCGCCGACGAGGCGTTCGAGGCGTACCTGTTGGAGCTGCTGTCGGACTTCCAGATGTCGATCCCGGAGTTGGGCACGGTGCAGGCCACGCAGCGGCCTTGGGTGGTGATCACCTCGAACGGCACTCGCGAGCTGTCCGACGCGCTGCGGCGGCGCTGCCTGTACCAGTACATCGACTATCCGGACTACGACAAGGAACTGGCCATCGTGCGCAAGAAGGCGCCCGAGGTCGCGCTGGCGCTGGCGCAGCAGATCGTGGCCTTCGTGCAGGGCGTGCGCGGCATGGAGCTGCAGAAGCGCCCGGGCATCGCCGAGACCCTCGACTGGACGGCCGCGCTGCTGCGCCTGGGCGTGTCGACGCTCGAGCCCGACGGCGCCGAACGGATCGTCGACACGCTGAGCGCGCTGATCAAGACGCGCGAC
>DATIFD010000017.1:0-9078 GCA_035455385.1 Burkholderiaceae bacterium | reverse complement strand
CCTGCAGTTCTGCGACAGGAGAGTGAGTGATGAGTTCGTTCGACACCGCGGTGAAGTTCTTCCAGGACAGCGGCCTGTTCATCTACCCCAGCATCCTGATCATGGCGCTGGGCCTGACCATCGCGATCGAGCGGTTCATCTTCCTGAACCGTGCGCGCGCCGAAAACCGCAAGCTGTGGGAGCAGATGCTGCCGATGCTGCAGAACGGCAAGTTCAAGGAGGCGCAGCACGTGTCGGGCAAGTCCGACGCGGCGATCGGCAAGATCGTCACCAACGGACTGCATCGCATGCAGAGCCCGGCGCGTCGCGAGGACATCGATGCCGCGATGGAAGAGGGCATGATGGAGATCGTGCCGCGCCTGGAGAAGCGCACGCACTACATCGCCACCTTCGCCAACGTGATCACGCTGGTCGGCCTGCTGGGCACGATCATCGGCCTGATCAAGGGCTTCACCGCGGTGGCGCAGGTCAACCCGGCCGAGAAGGCCGAGATGCTGTCGGCGTCGATCTCGATCGCGATGAACAACACCGCGTTCGCGCTGATGGTGGCGATTCCGTTCCTGCTGATCCACGCGTTCCTGCAGGCGCGCACCGCCGAGATCGTCGACGGGCTGGAAGCCGCCAAGATCAGCTTTCTGAACCTGGTGCAACGCTTCAAGGCCGAGTCCGCGCCGGCCACGCGCTGATCGCTCGGTTGCCCGCCCAATAGCGAGACCGCCATGCGAGTCAGACGCCTGCGCAAGGAAGTGGCCGCGCTCGAGGTCACCGCGTTCATCAACCTGATCGTGGTGCTGGTGCCGTTCCTGCTGTCGACCGCCGTGTTCACCCGGCTGGCGGTGATGGACCTGACGCTGCCCGCGCAATCGAGCAACAAGCTCGAGCAGCTCAAGGGCAACGACCTCAAGCTCGAGGTCGTCATCCGTCCCGAGTCGCTCGAGGTAGGCGACCGCATCGGCGGCCTGATCCAGCGCATCGAGAAGAAGGACGGCCGCCACGACTACAAGGCGCTGAACACGCTGATGCAGACCATCAAGCAGAAGTTCCCGGAGACGCGTGCCGCCACCGTGCTGTCGGAGCCCGACACGCCGTACGAGGTGCTGGTGCACGTGATGGACGCCGTGCGCGCGGGCCGCAGCGCCAACGGCGGGCCCAAGCTGGTGCGCGTGGAGCTGTTCCCCGACGTGTCGGTGGGCGACGCGCCGGTGCGAACGAAGGCGGCGTCATGAGCATGAACCTGACGCCGATTCAGAAGCGGGCCGCGCGCAAGGAGCGCAACAAGCAGCAGCTCGACCTGAACCTGGTGTCGCTGATCGACATCTTCACGATCCTGATCTTCTTCCTGCTGTCCAGCGCCACCGAAGTCGAGACGCTGCCGAGTTCACGTGCCATCAAGCTGCCAGAGTCGACCGCCGAGACGCACCCGAAGGAGACCATCGTCGTGCTGATCAGCGGCACCGAAATCGTCGTCGACGGCCGCAAGGTGGCCGACGTGGCCGACGTGATGAAGACCGACGCCGACGTTATTCCGACGCTGAAGGCCGAGCTCGAGCTGCTGGGGAAGCGCCAGGTGATCCGCGAGAAGAACCAGTCGCTGAAGGCGGCGATCACGATCATGGGCGACAAGGACATCCCGTATCGCTTGCTGCGCAAGGTGATGGTCACGAGCGCGCGCGCCAACTTCACCGACGTGTCGTTCGCGGTGCGGCAGGGGTTCGAGACATGAGCACCGCGCGGCCGTTCCGAAGGTGCTCGCTCCCCCTCCGGGGGACGGCCCGCAGGGCCAAGGGGGTCGCATGAGCGTCGCGTCGGCCACGTACGCGATCTCGTTCAGGCAGTCGGTGCTGCCGTGGGCGACGTCGATCGCCGACGAGGCGCGCTTCAAGCGCATCCGCAGCCGCGTGCTGATCGCTTGCGTGCTGCTGTGCTTGCTGTTCCTCTTCCTGCCCAGGCCCCAGGAAGATCGCACGCAGGTGGCCGAACTGCCACCGCAGCTGGCCAAGATCGTGCTGGAGCGCGAGCAGCCGGCGCCTCCGCCCCCGCCGCCCAAGGTCGAGAAGAAGGCCGAGGAGCAACCGCCCGCGGCGGCCCATCCGAAGAAGCCCGAGGACAGCAAGCCCGAGACGGTGAAGCAACCGGTGCCCGAGGCGCGCAAGCCGGTTCCCAACAAGCCGCCCGGTGAGATCGAAGGCGCTCGGCGCAAGGCGGCTGGCGTTGGTCTGCTGGCGATGAAGGACCAGATCGCCGAGATCCGCGGCGCGCCGGTGGCCGTGCAACTGAACCAGGACATCAAGGCCGGGCCCGGCGTCGGTTCGGGTGTCGGCGCTGGCGTGGGCGCCGGCAACGAGCAAGGCATCCCGGTGCGCGCGCTGATCACCTCCAACGCCACCAACGGCTCCGGCGGCATCAACACCGCCGCCTACAGCCGCAACACCGGCGGCGGCGGCCTCGCGGGCCGCGCCACCACGCTGGTCGAAGGCGTCGCCGGCGGTGGTGGCGGCGGCGGCGCGGGCGGTGGCGGCGTCAAGGGCGACGGCACCGGCGCCGGCCGCGGCGGCACGCTGCACAAGGGCGGCAGCGGCAAGGCGAGCCGTTCGATCGAAGAGATCAAGCTGGTGTTCGAGCGCAACAAGGGCGCGATCTACGCGATCTACAACCGCGCATTGCGAGACGACCCCACGCTACAGGGCAAGGTGGTTGTGGAGCTGAAGATCGCACCGTCGGGCGAGGTGGTCGACGTGCGCGTGCTGTCCAGCGAGCTAAAGGCTTCGGAGCTCGAACGCAAGCTGCTCGCGCGCATCAAGCAGTTCGACTTCGGCAACAAGGACGTCGATGTGATGGTCGTGTCCTGGCCGGTCGACTTCCTGCCGTCCTGAGGCCCGCTGCCGCGGTGCAGCGCTAACATCCGAGCGGCCGTCGCCCCGGCCGACTCGGATGCACCCCACCCAACTTGCCTTCGGCTTCGCGCCGTACCGCCTGAGCGGCACGGTCTACGGCGTGCTGTTCAACCACGCCCCGGCGCTCGCGGCGCTGGGCGACGCGGTCAACGCGGCACCGTACAAGGCGCCGCCGAAGGCGCCGGTGCTGTACCTGAAGCCGCGCAACACGCTGGCCGGGGCCGGTTCGATCTGCGAGGTGCCGGCCGATGCGCCGACGCTTCAGATCGGCGCCAACCTCGGCGCCGTGATCGGCCGCACCGCGTGCCGCGTCGCCGAGCACGACGCGCTGGAGGTCGTGACCGGCTACGTGATCGTCGACGACCTGAGCGTGCCGCACGACAGCTTCTATCGCCCATCGGTGCGCTTCAAGGCACTCGATGGCAGTTGCGTGATCGGCGCGACGGTCGCCCGCGAGCGCGTGCGCGACGCCGCGGCGCTCGCGGTCCGCGTCTTCGTCGATGGCCAGCTGGTGCAGCGCACCAGCACCGGCGAACGAATCCGTCCGCTGGCGCGGCTGATCGCCGATGTCACCGAGTTCATGACGCTCGCGCCGGGCGACATCCTGCTGCTCGGCACCTCGGCCAACGCGCCGAGCGCGCGCGGGGGACAGGCCATCGCGATCGAGATCGACGGGCTCGGTCGGCTCGAGCATGCGCTGGTCGCCGCGGGTGAGCCGGCGCATTCGCACGCGACGGAGCCGCACGCATGAGGCGCGCCCGCAACCGCAAGGCCGGCGCATGAAGCGCGCCCATCACCGGAAGGCGGGCGCATGAAACGCGCCCGAGTCGCGTACGCCGGGGCCATCCACGAGGCGACCCCGCACGCCCGAGGATTGCGCCTGGCCGACGGCCGCATCGTGGCGGAGGATGCCGTCGTCTGGCTGGCGCCGTTCGAGGTGGGCACGATCATCGCGCTGGGGCTGAACTACGCCGACCATGCCAAGGAGCTGTCGTTCGGCAAGCAGGAGGAGCCGCTCGTCTTCCTCAAGGGGCCGGGGGCCGTCATCGGCCACCGCGGCCAGACGCGGCGTCCGAAGGACGCCACCTTCATGCACTACGAGTGCGAGTTGGCGGTGGTGATCGGCGCGCCGGGCAGGCACATCCGCAGGGCCGACGCGATGCAGCACGTGGCCGGCTACACGGTGGCCAACGACTACGCGATCCGCGACTACCTCGAGAACTGGTACCGACCCAATGCGCGGGTGAAGAACCGCGACGGCGGCACCGTGCTCGGGCCCTGGCTCGTCGACGCCGGCGACATCGCGACGCCGGTGCAACTGAACCTGCGCACGCTGGTCAACGGCCGCGAAACGCAGCGCGGCAACACGCGCGATCTGGTGCACGACATCGCGTCGCTGATCGAGTACCTGAGCGGCTTCATGACGCTGAACCCCGGTGACGTGATCCTGACCGGCACGCCCGAAGGGGTGGTCAACGTCGACGTCGGCGACGAAGTGGTGACCGAGATCGAAGGCATCGGGCGACTCGTGAACACCATCGCCGACGATGCGCTGTTCGGCCGCTGAAGCTGCCGCCCGCGCCGTGTGCCGCCGGACGCCCCTGGCTGAACACGAGGTGCGGGCTTTCCCCTAGGGGCTTCCGAGGCCATGCCGGCGCCGGTTGCCTGTGCGAGTTCTTGCCCGCCGCTGCTAGCATCCCACAGCATCCCACGACCGGCCCAGAGGGCCCAAAGGAGACAGCATGAAGATCCTGAGGACGATCTCGGTATTCTTCGTCGGCGTCGTGCTCGCCGCGTTGTCTGCCACCGTCGGCGCGCAGCCGATCACGCTCAAGCTGCACCACTTCCTCGGGCCGACGTCCCCGGCCCAGACCAAGATGCTCGAGCCCTGGGCACGGCAGGTCGAGAAGAATTCGGGCGGCAAGGTCAAGATCGAGATCTATCCATCGATGTCGCTCGGCGGCAAGCCGCCCCAGCTCATCAACCAGGTCCGCGACGGCGTCGTCGACATCGTCTGGACCGTCAACGGCTACACCGCAGGCCTGTTCCCGCGCACCGAGGTGTTCGAGCTGCCGTTCGTGCACACCAACGACCCGGCCGCGACGAACCTGGCGATGCGGGCGATGTTCGACCGCTACCTCAAGGACGAGTACCAGGGCGTTCATGTGTTGTTCCTGCACGTCCACCAGGGACAGGGCATCCAGATGGTCGACAAGCTCGTGCGCAAGCCCGACGACCTGAAGGGCCTGAAGATGCGCATCCCCACGCGCACCGGCGCGTGGATCATCGAGGCGCTGGGCGCATCGCCGGTCGGCATGCCGGTCCCCGATCTGCCGCAGGCGCTGTCCAAGAAGGTCGTCGACGGCGCCTTCATCCCCTGGGAAATCATTCCCGCACTCAAGCTGCAGGAGCTGATCAAGTACGAGATCGAAGGGCCGAGCAAGGTGCGCTTCGGCAACACGACCTTCCAGGTTTCGATGAACGAGGCACGCTGGAACTCGCTGCCGGCCGACGTGAAGAAGGCGTTCACCGAGGCTTCCGACGAAGCCTGGGTGCGCAAGGTCGGCGAGGTCTGGTCGGCCAACGACGACGCCGGCATCGCGGTGGCCGAAAAGGCGGGCAACCAGCACGTGCAGCTGACTGCCGCCGAGCTCGATGCGTTCAAGAAGCAGCTCGAGCCGGTGGTCAATCGGTGGGTCGATGAAGTCAAGGCCAAGGGGATCGACGGCCGGGCGCTCGTCGACGAGGCGCGCAAAGAGATCGCCAAATACTCCAAGTAGCACCGGTGGGCGGTGACGCGGCCGATGCCGGGTGGGCCTCCAGCGGCCTGGCACGCCGCGTCATCGAGGTCTGGGCTCTGCTCGGTGGCTTGTTGCTGCTGGGCATCGCGGTGATGAGCACCTGGAGCGCGGCCAGCGGCTTCATCTTCCACAAGCCCCTGCAGGGTGACTTCGAGCTGGTCGAGATGCTCGTCGCGGTGGCGGTGTTCATGTTCCTGCCCTACTGCCAGCTGACCGATGCCAACGTCACCGCCGACATCTTCACCGCCCGGGCGTCGACGCGCACCGTCAAGCGGCTGCGCCTGCTGTCGGCCTTCATCGCCCTCGGCTTCGGTGCGCTGCTCCTGTGGCGCATGTACGGCGGGTTGCTCGACTATCGGCAATACGTCGAAACCACCACGATCCTGCGCATTCCGATCTGGTATGCCTATGTGCCGGTGCTGATGTCGCTGGTGCTGCTGCTGCTGGCCTGCCTGATCTCGATCCGGGACCTGCAGCGCGAGTCGCCGCCGGCGCCCTGAGCGGAGATCGCGCTTTGGAGCACAGCGTGCTGGTCGGGGTGGGGGGCTTGGTCGCGCTGGTCGCGCTGATCGCGATCCGCGTGCCGATCGCCTACTCGATGATCCTGGTGGGTGGCATCGGCACGATGATCCTGACCGACCCGAGGATCTTCCTGGCCCAGCTCAAGAACCTGGCGTACTCGCAGTTCTCGATCTACGACCTGTCGGTATTGCCGATGTTCGTGCTGATGGGCAACATCGCGACGCGCGCGGGCCTGAGCCGCGATCTGTTCCGCGCCGCCAATGCCTGGCTCGGCTGGATGCGAGGCGGCGTGGCGATGTCGGCGATCGCCGCCTGTGCGGGGTTCGGCGCGGTGTGCGGCTCGTCGCTCGCCACCGCGTCGACGATGGCGCAGGTGGCATTGCCCGAGCTGCGCCGCTACAACTACAGCCCGACGCTGGCCACCGGCACGCTGGCCGCCGGCGGCGTGCTGGGCATCCTGATCCCGCCCTCGATCGTGCTGGTGGTGTACGCGATCGTCGTCGAGGCCAGCATCGTCAAGATGTTCATGGCCGCGTTCATCCCGGGCCTGATCGCGGTGGTGTTCTTCCTGGTGACGATCGCGATCTACGTGCGCGTGCGGCCCGACGCCGGCCCCCCAGGAGCCCGGGTCTCACGGGCCGAATTCGTCGAGGCGACGCTCAGCGTCGGGCCGGTCGTGTTGATCTTCGGCGTCGTGATGGGCGGCATCTATTTCGGCCTGTTCAACCCGACGCCCGCGGCGGCGGTCGGTGCGGTGCTGGTGACGATCGTCGGGCTCGTGCGGCGCTCGATCAACTGGGCCGAGATGAAGGCCGGGCTGCTCGATACCGCGAGGACCAGCGGAATGATCTATCTCATCCTGCTGGGCGCGCAGATGCTCAACATCTTCATGGCGCGCGGCGGGGTGCCGCAGGCCGCGGCCGACCTGATGGCCCACTCGGGGCTCTCGCCGCACGCCGTGCTGTGGCTGTTGCTGATCGCGCTGATCCTGCTCGGCTGCCTGATGGACAGCCTCTCGATGATCCTGCTGACGATCCCCTTCTTCTGGCCGGTGATCTCGGTGATGGACTTCGGCCTGAGCCAGGACGAACTCAAGATCTGGTTCGGCATCCTGGCCCTGATCGTGGTCGAGCTCGGCCTGATCACGCCGCCGGTCGGCATGAACGTGTTCGTCATCAATGCGTTGGCCCGCGACGTGCCGATGAGCCAGACCTTTCGCGGCGTGATGCCGTTCTTCGCCGCCGAGCTGGTGCGTGTGGTGCTGATCGTCGCCTTCCCCGCGCTGTCGCTGTGGTTGCCTAGAATCTTGTCGGGTTGACACCCCCGGACGGGGACCGACGCGCCGAAACACGAAGGGACCCAGCATGCGCATCCAGCACCTCATCGGCGGCAAGCCGGTCGAAGGCCGCGGCTACTTCGAGACCATCAACCCGGCCACGCAGGAGGTGCTGGCCGAGGTGGCCGACGCCGGCGCCGACGAGATCAATGCCGCGGTCGCTGCGGCGAAGGCCGCGTTTCCGGCCTGGGCCGCGCGCCCGGCCACCGAGCGCGCCGCGCTGATGCGCAAGGTCGGCGACCTGGTCGCGAAGCACGTGGCCGAGCTGTCGCGCACCGAGACGCAGGACACCGGCCAGCCGATCGCGCAGACCGGCAAGCAGCTGGTGCCGCGGGCGGCCGACAACTTCCACTACTTCGCCGAAATGTGCACCCGCGTCGATGGCCACACCTACCCGACGCCGACGCACTTGAACTACACGCTGTTCCATCCGGTGGGCGTGTGCGCGCTGATCAGCCCGTGGAACGTGCCGTTCATGACGGCCACCTGGAAGACCGCGCCGTGCCTGGCGTTCGGCAACACCGCAGTGCTGAAGATGAGCGAGCTGTCGCCGCTGACCGCGGCGCGCCTGGGCGAACTGGTGCTCGAGGCCGGCGTGCCCAAGGGCGTGCTCAACGTCGTGCACGGCACCGGCAAGGCTGCGGGCGAACCGCTGTGCGCGCACCCCGACGTGCGCGCGATCAGCTTCACCGGCAGCACGGCCACCGGCAACCGCATCGTGCAGACCGCCGGGCTGAAGAAGTTCAGCATGGAGCTCGGCGGCAAGAGCCCGTTCGTGGTCTTCGACGATGCGGACCTGAGCCGCGCACTCGACGCCGCGATCTTCATGATCTTCTCCAACAACGGCGAGCGCTGCACCGCAGGCAGCCGCATCCTGGTGCAGAAGTCGATCTACGCGGACTTCGCGGCCAGGTTCGTCGAGCGCGCCAGGCGCATCGCGGTGGGCGACCCGCTCGACGACAAGACGATCATCGGCCCGATGATCAGCCCGCAGCATCTGGCCAAGGTGCGGCGCTACATCGAGCTGGGCCCCAGCGAAGGCGCCACGCTGCTGTGCGGCGGGCTCGACGCGCCGTCGCTGCCCGCGCACCTGCGCAAGGGCAACTACGTGCTGCCCACCGTGTTCGGCGACGTCGACAACCGCATGAAGATCGCGCAGGACGAGATCTTCGGCCCGGTGGCGTGCCTGATCCCGTTTGCCGACGAGGCCGAGGCGATCCGCCTCGCCAACGACATCCAGTACGGCCTGTCGAGCTACGTGTGGAGCGAGAACCTCGGCCGCGCGCACCGCGTGGCGGCGGCGATCGAGGCCGGCATGTGCTTCGTCAACAGCCAGAACGTGCGCGACCTGCGCCAGCCCTTCGGTGGCACCAAGGCCAGCGGCGTCGGCCGCGAGGGCGGTACCTGGAGCCACGAGGTGTTCCTCGAGCCGAAGAACGTGAGCGTCAGCATGGGGTCGCATCACATTCCCCACTGGGGCACGTGAGCAGAAAGCGAAAGTGGACAGTCAATGAGCCTCTATCAG
>DATIFD010000016.1:0-3688 GCA_035455385.1 Burkholderiaceae bacterium | reverse complement strand
GGCGTTGGCCGGCGTGCGCGACCGGCCACGGCAGCTGGTCGTGACAGGTGCCGGCGGTCGGCGCGAACTCGCACTGCGCAGCACGGGCGAGCAGGCGCGCGCGGTCGCCGGCGCCCCGCCGGTGACCGGCGAGCGGCGAGGCGACGTCGGAATCATCCGCTTCAGCAACTCGCTCGGCGGCAATGAGACCATCGATGCGTTCGTGCGCGCGTTGCAGCCATTGCTCGACACGCGATCGCTGGTGATCGACCTGCGCAACACCCCCAGCGGCGGCAACAGCACCGTCGCGCGCGGCGTGCTCGGCCACTTCGTCTCGCGGGAGCACCCCTATCAGGTGCACGTCGTGCCCGGCGAGGCGCGACGCTACGGCGTTCCGCGCAAGTTCGTCGAGTTCGTGCTGCCGCTGGAGCCCGCGTATCGCGGCCAGGTTGTCGTGCTGGGCGGCCGCTGGACCGGAAGCATGGGCGAAGGTCTGGTGATCGGGTTCGATGCCATCGGTGTGCAGACCGCGGGCTCGGCGATGGGGCATCTGCTGGGTGCGCTGTTCCACGAAACGTTGGCCGAGAGCGGCGCCACGGTCGAACTCGGCGAGGAACAGCTGTTCCACGTCGACGGCAGTCCCCGTGAGGCGTTCGTACCGCGGCTGCACATCGAGCCCGCCGAAGCGGGCCCCCGCGGCGATCCGGCACTGGAGGCGGCGCTCCGCTGGCTGGCGATGCGTGGCCCTCGCGCCGTGCGTTGACACGATCCCGGAAGCCGCTCGCGGCAGCGCTGCGCGGCTCGCACCCTCGCAGGCCCGCTACCATCCGCGCATGACGCGGCCCCGCTTCCCGATCGTCCTCGCCTGCGCCGCCACGCTGCTCGTGGCCGCGTCGCCCTCGGTCGCGCAGACTGCCGTCACGCTGTATGGCGGTCTGCGTGGCGGCAGCGGACTGCACCAGAGCGAGCCGCCCAACGCCGGCGTGGGCATGAGCACCACGGCCGCGGGTTCGTTCGGCATCGAGTGGCCGGCGAACGACGCCCGGCCCTACCAGCTGTTTTTCTCGACCCAGCGCACCAAGCTCGACCTCAGCGGCTCGACCACGCCGGGCACGCCGAGCGAGATGTCGCTGCAGGTGAGCTACGTGCACTTCGGTGGCCTCAATTTCTTCGATGGCCGCTGGGGTGGTGGCGGCGGCTACGTCGTGGGCGGCCTCGGCGCGACGATCCTCAACCCGAAGCTGCAGGGCACGTCGTCGGTGATTCGCCCGTCGATGAACGTGGGGCTCGGCTACCAGTGGCCACTCGGCCCGTCGGTGGCGCTGCGTGCCGAGCTGCGCGGCTACTTCACGGTGATCAACAGCAGCAGTTCGCTGTTCTGTTCGGGCGGCTGCATCGTGCAGATCCAGGGCGACACGCTGACCCAGTACGAGGGCCTGATCGGTCTGCATTTCGGGTTCTGACGAACGCCGTGCCGCTGTTACCCATCGCGCTGTCACCTTTGAGCGGCCGATGCGGGTATTTCCGATGCTCACCGCGCGGGCGCGGCAGTTCAATCGTCTCCATAGCCGGGAGACAACCATGCACAGCCAGCGTTGGAGTTTCTGGTGGCGGTGCGGCGCGTTGAGCGCTGCGCTGGCCGTGTCGGCATGTGGCGGGGGCGGCAGCACCGACGTGCCGGCAAGCGACCTTCAGGCAAGCACCGGTGCGCCTGACGTAACGGCCGACCATGGCCGCGACAACGGCGGCGGTTCGAACCCGAAGTTCGCGATCCGAACCCTGTCGAACCGCGCCGACCTGATCAGCGACGGCGACGCACTCGTCGAGGTGCAGGTACCGAACAACGTTCGGCTCGACAAGGTGAAGGTCACGCTCAACGGCAAGGACATCACCGGTTCGTTCGTCGCCAACGTCGCAACACAGTCCCTGCGCGGCGTGGTCACGGGACTGAACGTCGGAAGGAACGAACTGGCGGTGCAGTCCAAGCCCGGAAATGGCGACGGGCACGGCTACGGGTCCGACAACCACGACGATGCCAGCCTGACGATCACCAACCACCCGCGCGGGGGTCCGGTTCTCCTCGGTTCGCAGACCCAGCCGTGGATCTGCGCAACCCCGCAGCCGGTGGCGCAGAACGGGAATACGCCGGGATCGAATGCGAGCGGCCTGTCGACGTTCGCGACCGACGTGCAATGCAACATCGCCACCGAGTTCAAGCTGTTCTACCGCACGACCACGGCCGGCTGCTCGAGCGCGCTGCCCGACCCCAGCCCGCCGGCGGCGCCGCCGACGAACAACTGCTTCAAACCCTACACACCCGGCACCGCGCCGGCCGACCTGGCGATGACGACCACCACCGCCGGCGTCACGGTGCCTTACATCGTGCGCGTCGAGCGCGGCACGATGAACCGCGGCATCTACGACATCGTGGTGCTGTTCGACCCGACCCAGCCGTGGGATCCTCTCGCCCCGCAACCGCAATGGAACGGCAAGGTCGTCTACACCTACGGCGCATCCACCGGTCAGCCGCGGCTGCAGTTCCGCACCGAGCAGAACTGGGCCGACAACACCGCGCTGTCGCGCGGCTTCATGGTGGTCGACAACAGCCTCACCGACTCGCTCTACAACTCCAACCGCGTGCTGGTGGCCGAGACGACGATGATGATGAAGGAGCACATCGTCGACCGCTACGGCGAGATCAAGTACATGATGGGCAACGGCTGCTCAGGCGGCTCGATCCAGCAGAACACGGTGGCGTCAATCTTCCCGGGTCTGCTCGACGGCATCCAGCCCAGCTGCGACTACCCCGACTCGATCACCACCGGCCTCGAGGTCACCGACTGCGTGCTGCTGGTCAATGCCTATGACGGACCCGAGTGGAAGGGGTTGGTGGCCGGGCTGACGCAGGACCAGATCAACGCCAAGAAGACGGCGATCAACGGCCACCTCGATCAGCTGGGCTGCCAGTCGTGGAACAACGCCTTCGGGTTCAACAACAAGCCGGGCAACTACGCGCGCACGGTGATCCTGCCGGCCGACAGCGCCACCGGCAAGCTGACCACGCTGGCCGAGTCGCGCAACAACTGCCTGCTGCCGCCGTCGCTGGTGTACGACCCGGCGACCAACCCCGACGGCACGCGCTGCGGCGACCCGGATCTGGCCACTGCCGTGTGGGGCACCACCGACAACGAGAACGCCCCCGGTCACAAGCGCGCGCGGCAGACCTACGACAACGTCGGCATCCAGTACGGCCTCGCGGCACTGAAGTCCGGCGCGATCACCGCGGAGGAGTTCGTCACGCTCAACGAGAAGATCGGCGGCGTCGACGCGGACTCCAACCGCATCGCGGCGCGCTCCACCGCCGACCTGCCCGCGCTGGGGATCGCCTACCGCGCGGGCATCGTCTCCAGCGGCAAGAACCTGGGCAAGTTGCCGATCATCGATTCGCGCGGCTACGACGAGCAGGGCATCCACTACATCTGGCGCACCTACTCCGAGCGCGCGCGCATCGACGCCGACAACGACGGCAACCACGGCAACCAGATCATCTGGCGCTACGGCACCGGCCTCTTGCCGGCAACGCCCGCCCAGGCGGCCGCGGTGACGGTGCAATCGTTCCTGCTGATGGACAGCTGGCTGACCACGCTGCTGTCGACGGCACCGAAGGAGACCATCAACTCGGTGCGCACGCAGGCGCTGGTGATCGCCG
>DATIFD010000015.1:0-2246 GCA_035455385.1 Burkholderiaceae bacterium | reverse complement strand
GGTCTCGACACGGATCCGAACACATGACGGCTTTGATCGATGTGTTGAGCTGGGCTCTGCTCGTGGGCGGCGGCTTCTTCTGCATCGTGGGCGCGGTGGGCATGCTGCGCATGCCCGACTTCTACACCCGCATGCACGCGGCCAGCGTCATCGAAACGCTGGGCGCCGGCCTGATCCTCATCGGCCTGGTGCTACAGGCCGGCCTGACGCTGGTGGCGGTGAAGCTCGCGATGCTGGGCGTGCTGATCTTCTTCGCCAGCCCGACGGCCACGCACGCCCTGGCGCGCGCCGCCCTGGCCCGAGGCTTGGAACCGATGCTGGCCGACAACGAAGCGGTTCGGGAGGACGCGCCATCGAAACCCTGACCATCAACGCGCTGCTCGTGCTGATGGCGGCCACCGTGCTGCTGATCGTGCGCAGCCGCAACCTGTTCGGCGTCATCGTGCTGGGCGGCCTCTACAGCTTCCTGATGGCCACGGTGCTGGTGGCGATGGACGCCGTGGACGTGGCGATGACCGAAGCCTCGGTCGGCGCGGGCATCTCCACGGTGCTGCTGCTGGGTGCCCTGTACCTGTGCAGGAGCGAAGAGGCGCGGCCGGTGCAGACGCCGTGGCTGCCGCTGGCGGCGTCGCTGTCCGTCGGCGCGCTGTTGGTGTACGGCACGCTCGCGCTGCCGGAGTTTTCGGATCCGCAGGCGCCGATCAACGTCCACGTGGTGCCCCGCTACCTGAACGAGATGAAACAGGAGGTCGACGTACCCAACGTCGTGACGGCGGTGCTCGCAAGCTATCGGGGCTACGACACGCTCGGCGAGACGACGGTCGTATTCACCGCGGGTGCCGGCGTGGTCGCGTTGCTGCGACGGCGACGCCACAAGCACAAGGACGGCGCGTCATGAGGGACGACCTGATCCTGCGGGTGATCGCGAAGTTGCTGATCCCCTTCATCCTCCTGTTCGCGCTGTACGTGCAGTTCCACGGCGACTTCGGTCCGGGTGGCGGCTTCCAGGCGGGGGTGATCCTGGCTGCCGCCGTCATCTTCTACGGCCTCATCTACGGCCTGGCCGACGCCCGCAAGCTGGTGCCCGAGCCGTGGGTCGAATCGATGATGGCCATCGGGGTGCTGATCTACGGCGGCGTCGGCGTCGCCGGCCTGCTGCTGGGCGGCAACTACCTCGACTACTTCGTGCTCGACCCGAACCCGGTGCACGGGCAGCACCGCGGCATCTTCTGGGTCGAGGTGGGCGTGGCCACCACCGTGTCGGGCGTGATGCTGAAGATCTTCTACATGTTCGCCGATCGCGGCAAGCCGGACGACGAATGACGAGCGCGACGGCCAGCACGACGATCGGAGGGCACTTCGCCTACTTCGTCACCGTCTTCCTGATGATCGCGGGGCTGTTCATCGTGATGGCCCGCAGCAACCTGATCAAGAAGCTCGTCGGCCTGGGCATCTTCCAGACCTCGGTCTACCTGCTCTACATCGCGCCGGGCAAGCTGGTGGGCGGCACCGCGCCGATCCTGAGCGACGCGTTCACGGTGTACTCGAACCCGCTGCCGCACGTGCTGATCCTGACCGCCATCGTGGTCGGCGTGGCGACGCTGGCGCTGGGGCTGGCGTTGGTGGCGCGCATCCGCGAGGCCTACGGCTCGATCGAGGAAGACGAGATCCTGGCGCTGGATGCGGAACCGCGCCACACCGAGCCACAAGCCCGATGAGCTGGTTCGCGCACCTGCCGGCTCTGCAGGTCGTCATTCCTTTGCTTGCCGCGCCTTTGACGGTGCTGCTGCGGCGTCGCAGCCTGGCGTTCGCGGTGGCGTTGGCCGCCGGCTGGCTGGCGCTAGCCACGTCGATCCTGCTGTGGCTGCGCGTGGCCGACGGCGGCACCATCTCGTACGCCATCGGCAACTGGCCTGCGCCTTGGGGCATCGAATACCGCGTCGACGCGCTCAGCGCATTCGTGCTCGTCCTCGTGTCGGGCACCGCCGCCGTCGTGCTGCCCTACAGCCGCGCCAGCATCGAGGCCGAGGTGGCCCCGCAGCAGCACTACCTCTTCTACACGATGTTCCTGCTCTGCCTGGCGGGACTGCTCGGCATCACGATCACCGGCGACGCGTTCAATGCGTTCGTCTTCCTCGAGATCTCTTCGCTGTCAACCTACGTGCTGATCGCGCTGGGCCGCGACCGCCGCGCGCTGGTGGCCTCGTACCAGTACCTGATCATGGGCACGATCGGCGCCACGTTCT
>DATIFD010000014.1:0-6870 GCA_035455385.1 Burkholderiaceae bacterium | reverse complement strand
GGTCATGTTGAACGCGCCCTTCCAGCTCTTGGCCAACGGGGTGCGGGCGGTCGAGACGATCACGGCTTGGGTCATGGGACTCTCCTTGGGGTCATGCGCCGGCGGTCAGCCGCAGCAGATGATGGTAGAAACGGATCAGGTCGGCCAGGTTGTCGAGCGCGATGCGCTCGTTGGTGCCATGGAAACGCGCCAGATCCTCCGCCTTGGCGCGCACCGGCGAGAAGCGCAGCACCTGCTGCGACAGCGGCTCGAAGTGGCGCGAATCGGTGGCGCCGAGCATCAGGCCCGGCGCGACGATGGTGCCGGGAAACAGCTCGCGCACGCTGCGGTTGATCGCCTGGTAGCCGCTGCCGTCGGTGGGCGCGACCTTCGACGGCTCCGAGTTGCCTGGCAGCGCGCTGACGGTGATCCGGTCGTTGCCGATCACGCGCTTGACGTGCTCGATCACGCCGGCCTGCGTGTCGCCCGGCAGGATGCGGAAGTTGACGACGGCTTCGGCGCGCCCCGGCAGCACGTTGTCCTTGTTGCCTGCCGAGACGACGGTCAGCGCCGTGGTCGTGCGCAGCATCGCGTTGGTGCTGGCGCCCTTCTCGAGCTGCCCTTGCAGCAGCGGGCCGAACAGCCAGCGATTGGCCAGCGCCACGCGGCCGAAGCCGCTCATCTCCGGCGCCACCGTGTCGAACATCTCGGCAGCGACGCCGCTGACGGCCGCCGGCATCGGCTGTGCGTCGAGCCGCGTCAGCGCCTGGCTGATCTGCGCGATTGCCGAAGCGCCGGGGGTCGCAGGCGGCATCGACGAGTGACCCGGCGTCGCCTTCGCCTCGAGCTTGAGCGACAGGTACCCCTTCTCGGCCACGCCCACCAGCGCGGCCGGTGGCTGCAGCCCGGGCATGATGCCCTCGGTGATCAGCAGGCCTTCGTCGACGACGAAGTCGAGCTTGACGCCGCGTTCGGCCAGCAGCTTGGCGATCTGCCTGGCGCCACGCTCGCCACCGACCTCCTCGTCGGCACCGAAGATCAGGTAGATCGTGCGCCTGGGCTTGAAGCCGCCGGCCAGCAGCGCCTCGGCGGCCTCGAGCTCGGCGATCAGGTTGGCCTTGTCGTCCCAGGCGCCACGACCCCAGACGAAACCATCCTTGATCACGCCGCCGAACGGCTCGGCCTGCCAGTCGCCTTCGGTGCCGCGCGCGATCGGCACCACGTCCTGGTGCGCCATCAGCGCAACAGCCGGTGCCTTTGGGTCGCTGCCTTCCCAGGTGTAGAGCAGGCTCAAGCTGCCGATCACCTCGCGCTTCAGGCTCGCGTGCACGCGCGGGTAGCGCTGTGCCAGGTGTGCATGCAGCGCGGCGAACTGATCGGCGTTGAGCTGTGCGTCCTCGGCCGACGACACCGTGCGGGCACGGATCGCCGCCGCCAGCGACTCGCCGGCGGCCTTGGCGTCGACCGCAAGCGGCGCCGCCGGCTGCACCTGCAGCTGCCTGGAGCCGTTGCGCCAGGTGTTGACCGCCACCGCCACGGCCAGCAGCACCGCCGCCACCAGCACGAACTTCAACAGACCTTTGAGCATGCAGCGCTCAGGTGAAGCTCTTGCCCTCGGCCGCGAGCCTGGCCAGCAGCGGCGCCGGCTGCCAGAACGAGGCGTCGTCGCGCGGGTTGGCGGCGAAGCGCTTCATCGTGTGCACGACGTTGAACAGCCCCTGCGTATCGGCATAGCACATCGGGCCGCCGCGGAACAGCGGGAAGCCGTAGCCGGTGAGATAGACCATGTCGATGTCGCTCGCCTTGCTGGCGATGCCCTCTTGGAGGATCTTGGCGCCTTCGTTGACCAGCGCGTAGACCAGCCGATGCACGATCTCGTCGTCGGCGATCTTGCGCGGCGCCAGCCCGAGCTCCTTGCGGTAGTCCTCGATCATCTTCTCGACCACCGGCGACGCCATCGCATCGCGCTTGCCCGGCTGGTAGTCGTACCAGCCGGCGCCGGTCTTCTGGCCATAGCGGCCCATCTCGCAAAGCAGGTCGGCCGTCTTCGAATAGCGCATCTGCGGCTTCTCGACGTAGCGGCGCTTGCGGATCGCCCAGCCGATGTCGTTGCCGGCGAGGTCGCCCATGCGGAACGGACCCATCGCGAAGCCGAAGCGCTCGATCGCCTTGTCGACCTGCGTCGGCGTGCAGCCCTCCTCGAGCAGGAAGCCGGCCTGACGCGAGTACTGCTCGATCATGCGATTGCCAATGAAGCCGTCGCAGACGCCGGACACGACCGCGGTCTTCTTGATCGTCTTGCCCAGGCTCATCACGGTGGCCAGCACGTCCTTGGCCGTCTTGGCGCCGCGCACGACTTCGAGCAGCTTCATCACGTTGGCCGGGCTGAAGAAGTGCGTGCCGATCACGTCCTGCGGACGCTTGGTGAAGCCGGCGATTCTGTTGACGTCGAGCGTCGAGGTGTTGGTGGCCAGGATCGCGCCGGGCTTCATCACCTCGTCGAGCTTCTTGAACACCTGCTCCTTGACGCCCATCTCCTCGAACACCGCCTCGATCACCATGTCGGCGTTCTTGATGTCGTCGTAGCTGAGCGTGGTCTTCAGCAGCGCCATCCGCTGGTCGTACTTGTCCTGTTTGAGCTTGCCCTTCTTGACCTGCGCCTCGTAGTTCTTGCGGATCGTCGCCACACCGCGATCGAGCGCGTCCTGCTTCATTTCCAGCATCGTCACCGGGATGCCGGCGTTGAGGAAGTTCATCGTGATGCCGCCGCCCATCGTGCCGGCGCCGATCACCGCCACGATCTTGACCGGACGCTGCGGCGTGTCCTCGGGCACGTCGGGGATCTTGCTGGCCGCGCGCTCGCCGAAGAACGCGTGGCGCAGCGCCTTGCACTCGGGCGTCAGCATCAGGCCCTTGAACAGCTCGAGCTCGTAGGCCAGGCCGTCGTCGATCTTCCTGGTGACCGAGGCCTGCACGGCGTCGACGCACTTGGGCGGCGCCGGGAAGTTCCTGGCCATCGCCTTGACGGTGTTGCGCGCGAACTGGAAGTACGCGTCGGCGTTCGGATGCGACGCCTTCAGGTCGCGCACCCTCGGTAGCGGCCGCTTGTCGGCTACCGACCTAGCGAATGCGATCGCGTCGGTGAGCAGCACGCCGTCGATCACCCTGTCGAACAGCTTCTGTCCCGGCAGCGACGCCAGCACGTCGCTCTTGACCGGCTCGCCGCTGACGATCATGTTCAGCGCGGTCTCGACGCCGAGCACGCGCGGCAGGCGCTGCGTGCCGCCGGCGCCCGGGATCAGGCCGATCTTCACCTCGGGCAGCGCCACCGGCACGCCCGGTGTGGTGACGCGGTAATGACAGCCGAGCGCCAACTCGAGGCCGCCGCCCATGCAGACGCCATTGATCGCCGCCACGATCGGCTTGGTGGAACTCTCGGCCATGCGGATCAGGCTGAGCAGGTTCGGCTCGGCGGTCGACTTCGCGGAACCGAACTCGCGGATGTCGGCGCCACCGGAGAATGCCTTGCCACCGCCGGTCAGCACGATGGCCTGCACCGCCGCATCGCCCTGCGCCCTGTCGAGGCCGTCGGCGATGGCGCGCCGCGTCTCGAAGCTCAAGCCGTTGACCGGCGGATTGTTCAGCATGATGACGGCAACGCCGTCGCGGACTTCGTAGCTGGCACTCATGGCAGGTTCCTCGTAGGCGGGCGCCCGTTCGCTCGGGCAGGTGAAAAGGAACGGGCGTTCGATTCTAGGCGGCTGGCATTCGCATCTTGTCGCTGCCGCGACAAGCCGATTGTGGATCGCGCGCGTCGCGACGGCGAGCCGGAAAGACAGAGTCCCTGACGCGGCTCAGACCTCGAGCCACTCCTTGCGGACGTCGACGTTGGTCTTCAGGTCTTGCGGCGTGCCCTCGAAGACGATCTGGCCGTGGCCCATCACGTACAGGCGCTTGGAAACGCGCAGCGCGATCGTCAGCTTCTGCTCCACCAGCAGGATCGACACGCCGCGCGCGGCGATGCGCTCGAGCAGCTCGCCGACCAGCTCGACCATCTTCGGCGCCAGGCCCTCGGTGGGCTCGTCGACCATCATCAGATCGGGGTCGCCCATCAGCGTGCGGCACATCGTCAGCATCTGCTGCTCGCCACCCGACAGCACGCCGCCGGGCGTGTCGGCGCGCTCTCGCAGGCGAGGAAACAGCTCGAACATGTCGTCCATCGACCAGCGGCCGCCGCCACGCGTGGACTTCATGCCGAGGATCAGGTTCTCGCGCACCGTCAGCTGCGGAAAGATGTCTCGGTTCTCCGGCACGTACCCGAGCCCGGCGCGGGCGATCTGGTGCGGCTTCAGCGCGATCAGCTCGCGGCCCTTGAAGCGCACCGACCCCTCGCGGCTGACCTCGCCCATGATCGCCTTGATCGTCGTCGAGCGGCCGACGCCGTTGCGCCCGAGCAGCGAAACGATCTCGCCGTCGCCGACGCGGAAATCCACGCCGTGCAGGATGTGGCTCTTGCCGTAGTAGGCGTGCAGCCGCTGCACTTCAAGCATGGCCGGCCTCCTCGACCGCGGTGCCCAGGTAGGCCTTCTGCACCTCGGCGTTGGCGCGAATGGCCTGCGGCGTATCGGTGGCGATGACCTCGCCGTACACCAGCACCGAAATGCGGTCGGCCAAGTTGAACACCACGCTCATGTCGTGCTCGACGATCAACAGCGTCTTGCCCTCGCTGACGCGGCGGATCAGCGCCACCGCGTGTTCGGTTTCGCTGCGGCTCATGCCGGCGGTGGGTTCGTCGAGCAGGATCACGTCGGCGCCGCCGGCGATGGTGATGCCGATCTCCAGCGCACGCTGTTCGGCGTACGACAGCACGCCGGCCGGCGTGTCGCGCCGCGACGCCAGGTTGATCTGCTGCAGGATCGAATCGGCGCGCTCGCTGGCATCGCGCGCCCTGGCCACGCGCTGCCAGAACGAATAGCGGTAGCCGAGCGACCACAGCACGCCGCAGCGAATGTTCTCGAACACCGACATCCGCGGAAAGATGTTGGTCACCTGGAAGCTGCGCGACAGGCCGCGGCGGTTGATCACGTACGGCGGCAGCCCGGTGACGTCTTCGCCGTTGAGTTTGATCTGGCCCGAGCTGGCCGGGAAGCGCCCGCTGATCAGGTTGAACAGCGTCGACTTGCCGGCACCGTTGGGCCCGATAACGGCATGACGCTCGCCGCGCGTCACCTCGAGCGTCACCCCGCGGATGATCGGCGTAGCGCCGAAGCGCTTGTGCAGGTCGATCAACTGCAGCGCCGCCACAGCCATCACGACCTCCCGGCGGCGCGCGCCGCCTGCAGCGCGTCGTGATAGGCCGCCGAGACGCGCGGCGACACGCGCTGCAGCAGCCAGACGCCGGCCGCCAGCAGCGCGATGATCACGGCCCAGGCCAGCGGTGACGTGGCATCGAACGAGACACCCAGCACGTGCATCGCCGTGCCTTCGGCGAGGTTGACCAGCAGCCGGTGCGCGGTCTCCACCAGCGCAATCGCACCGCCGGCGATCATCGCCACCGGCAGCGCCACCAGCGCGTACGCCGGCGCCACGCGGCGCAGCGTGCGCCCCGCCAGCAGCGGCTGGTGCATCAGGATCAGGCCGCCCAGGCCCCAGGGCGCGTACATCACCACCAGCACGAACATCACGCCGACGTAGAGCTGCCAGGCGCCGGTGTAGTCCGACAGCGAGATCTGCAGCGCCGTCATCAGCACCGCGCCGATGATCGGCCCGATGAAGAACGCCACGCCGCCGATGTAGGCCATCAGCAGCACGAACCCCGACGGCGCCGCACCCACCACGCTCGACGTGACGATCTCGTAGTGGATGGCGGCCAGTCCTCCGGCCACGCCGGCGAAGAAGCCCGAGAGGCAGAACACCAGGAAGCGGACCATCTGCGTGCTATAGCCCACGAACTCGGCGCGCTCCGGGTTGTCGCGCACGGCATTGCACATGCGGCCCAGCGGCGTGCGCGTGATCGCGTACATCGCGCCGATGCACAACAGCGTCCAGGCTGCGATCAGGTAGTACACCTGCACCTGCGGCCCGAAGTTGAGGCCGAACACGGCCAACGTCTTGGTGCGGCTGGTCGAGATGCCGCCCTCGCCGCCGAAGAAGCCGCGCAGGATCAGCGAACACGCCGCCACCAGCTCGCCGATGCCCAGCGAGATCATCGCGAACGCGGTGCCGGCGCGCTTGGTCGACACCCAGCCGAAGATCACCGCGAAAGTCAGGCCGGCCAGCCCGCCCACCAGCGGCATCACCGGCAGCGGAATCGGCAGCTTGCCGGCACCGACCACGTTCAGTGCGTGCGCGGTGATGAATCCGCCAAGGCCGTAATACACCGCGTGGCCGAACGACAGCATGCCGGTCTGGCCGAGCAGCATGTTGTACGACAGCGCGAAGATGATCGCGAAGCCCATCAGGCTCATCATCGTCAGCGACGCGCCGCTGGGGAACACCAGCGGCAGCACGGCGAGGATCACCGCCGAGCCGCCCCACAGCAGCCAATGTGCGCGCACGGACGGCGCGCCGGGCAGCGCGCCGCCGCTCACTGGACGACCCTCCGCGCTGCGCGCCGCGGGATGAGCGCTTGGGAGCGCGGCGCGCTCATGTGTCGCGATCCCCGAGCAGGCCCTTCGGGCGGAAGATCAGGATCAGCACCAGCAGCAGGTACGGGATGATCGGCGCCACCTGCGCGACGGTGGCCATCCACAGATCGCCTCCGAACGAGTCTCGCGTCAGCTTGACGCCGACCGTCGCCAGCACGTCGGCAATCGAGACGTTCAGCGCCACCGCGAAGGTCTGGATCAGCCCGATCAGCAGCGACGCGACGAAGGCGCCGGGCAGCGAGCC
>DATIFD010000013.1:0-9429 GCA_035455385.1 Burkholderiaceae bacterium | reverse complement strand
CCGTCGATCTGCCGGCTGCCGGCCACCACGCGCGCGGTGGTCGGGTCGACCACGTCGCCGGCCGCGTTGACGGCCACCAGCGCGGCGATGTGCACGCCCTGCACCTCGAGGCCGGCCGTGCCGATGCCGCCTTTCATCGCGTGCGCGATGCCGAACACCTTGCCCACCGTGGCGCCGGCGCCGGCGCCGATGCTGCCCTGTGCCGGTGGCTCGCGCGATGCCGCCTCGCACGCCGCGTAACCCGCATCGGCATCGGGGCGGATGCGCGCGTCACCGAGCCAGAGGTCGAACAGCACCGCGGCCGGCACGATCGGCACCCGCGCCGGGCCCACCGTGAAGCCGTGCCCGTGTTCGTCGAGCCAGCGCATCACGCCGCCGGCGGCGTCGAGCCCGAATGCGCTGCCGCCGGCCAGCACCAGCGCGTGCACCCGGTCGACCAGATTGCCGGGCGCGAGCAGATCGGTCTCGCGCGTGCCCGGTGCCGCACCGCGCACGTCGACGCCGCACACCGCACCGTGCTCGCACAGCACGACGGTGCAGCCGGTGGGCCGCCGCGGGTCGGTGTGGTGGCCGACCCTCAGGCCCTGCACATCGGTGATCGCGCCGGGGTAGAGGGTCATGCGCGAAGCCTACTCGATACGCCCGTCGCGGCCCGCGGGCGAGCCAGAGGTTCAGGCGAACACGCCGGTCGAGTCGGTCATGCGCGCGGACACCTCGCCCAGGTGATGCATCGTGTCGCCGAAGGTCAGCTCCAGCATCGTCAGGCGCTTGAAGTAGTGGCTGCCGATGTACTCGTCGGTGACACCGATGCCGCCGTGCAACTGCGTGCATTGCTGGCCGACGAAGCGCATCGACTGCCCGAGCTGCACCTTGGCCTGCGACAGCGCGCGCCGCCGCGCCGGGGCGCTTTCGTGCAGCTTGAGGCTGGCGAAGTAGCTCATCGAACGGCCGAGCTCGAGCTGCATCTTGACGTCGGCCATGCGGTGGCGCAGCGCCTGGAACGTGGCGAGCGTGGTGCCGAACTGCTTGCGCGTGTTCATGTACTCCACCGTCAGCGCGACGGTCTTGTCCATCACGCCGACGGCCTCGGCACACGCCGCGGCGATGCCGATGTCGACCGCGTTTTCCAGCGCGGCGAAGCCTTCTTCCTGGATCAGCGTGGCGGACGTGCCGTCGAGCCTGAGCTCGCCGGCGCGTGCGCCGTCCTGCGTGGGATAGCCTTGGACGTGCGAGCCCGATGCGCCCTTCTCGACCAGGAACAGGCCGATGCCCTTGGTGTCGTCGACGGCCCCGGCGATGCGCGCCGGCACGATGAACGCATCGGCCTCGTCGGCGGCGGGCACCACGCTCTTCTGTCCGCTCAGCTGCCAGCCGCTGCCTGCGCGCTGGGCTGCTGTGGCCACTTGAGCGATGCGGTAGCGCGAATCGCGCTCCTGGTGCGCCAGCACGATCAGCGCCTCGCCGGAGGCGATGCGCGGCAGCCACGCGCCCTGCAGAGCCGCGGGTGCGGCGGCCAGCGCAGCGGGCGCCACCAGCGCGCCGGCGGCAAACGGGGCGTTGACGAGGCCGCGGCCGAGCTCTTCCATCACCACCATCGCCTCGATCGGCCCGAAACCCATGCCGCCGTGCGCGTCGGACACCGCGATGCCGGTGAGGCCGAGCTCGGCGAGTTCGCGGTAGACGTCGCGCGTGCGGCCGCCCTGCTTGGCGATGCCGTGCCGGCGCTCGAAGCCGAAGCCCTTGTCGACCCAGCGGGCCACCGCGTCGCGCAGCGACAGTTGGTCGTCGGTGAATTCGAAATCCATGTGCCTGCTCCCGATCTCAGCCGAGGACCGTCTGTGCAACGATGTTTCTCTGCACTTCGTTCGATCCGCCGTAGATCGTCGTCTTGCGGTAGTTGAAGTAGTTGCCGGCCAGCGGCGCGCAGTCGCCGAAACGGGCGAACCAGTCGCCCTGCCAGCCGGCCTCCATCGCCTCGCGCACGTAGGGCATCGTGAACGGCCCGGCGGCCAGCATCATCAGCTCGGTGTAGCGCTGCTGGATCTCGCTGCCCTTGATCTTCAGCAGGCCTGCGATGTCGAGGCTCTGCTTGCCGCTCTTCTCTGCGGACAGCACGCGCAACACGAGCATCTCGAGCGCGACGATGTCGACCTCGAGCAGCGCGATCTGGTCGCGGAAGCGCGCGTCGTCGTACACGCCCTCGGCCCTGGCGATGCGCTTCAGGCGCTCGATCTCGCGCTTGGCGCGGTTGACGTCGGCGATGTTGGTGCGCTCGTGCGCCAGCAGGTGCTTGGCGTAGGTCCAGCCCTTGTTCTCCTCGCCGATCAGGTTGTCTGCCGGCACCTCGACGTTGTCGAAGAACACCTCGTTCACCTCGTGCTCGCCGTCGAGCATGATGATCGGGCGCACCGTGATGCCGGGGCTCTTCATGTCGATCAGCAGGAAGCTGATGCCGGTCTGCGGCTTGCCCTCGGTGCTGGTGCGCACCAGGCAGAAGATCCACTCGCCGTACTGGCCCAGCGTGGTCCAGGTCTTCTGGCCGTTGACGATGTACTTGTCGCCGCGCCGCTCGGCGCGAGTCTTCAGGCTGGCGAGGTCGGAGCCCGCGCCCGGCTCGCTGTAGCCCTGGCTCCACCACACCTCGCCGCTGGCGATGCCGGGCAGGAAGCGCTTCTGCTGCTCGGGCGAGCCGAAGCTCATGATCACCGGGGCCACCATCACCGGGCCGAACGGCACCACGCGCGGCGAGCCGGCGCGAGCGCACTCCTCCTCGAACAGGTGCTTCTGCACCGCGGTCCAGCCCGGGCCGCCGAACTGCCTGGGCCAGCCCGACGCCAGCCAGCCCTTCTTGCCGAGGATCTTTGCCCAGCGCTGCATGTCGTCGCGTGACAGCCGCAGCGCGTGGTGCACCTTGTGGCTGATGTCCTTGGGCAGGTTGTCGGCCACCCACTGCCGCACCTCTTGCCGAAACGCCAGCTCGTCGGCGGTGAAGTTCAGGTCCATGGTGCGTGTCTCCTGGCTGAATCCGCAAATCGCAAGCCGGCAGTTGTAGCACGCACGCCAGGACGCCGTTTGTCCCTGCTGCGACAACGCACACCGTCGACGGCGCGGCTTCGGGTCAGGCCGTGATGCGGCCCGATCCGGCGTGTCAGCAGGGAGTGATCGGCACCGTGCCGAGGCGTCTCCGACTTCGGCAATCGCGCCGATGCCGGTGCCCCCGTTTCGGCGAGCCGCTTGGGGCCTAGCGGGCGCACTGCAGCACGACGCCGCCGCCTGTGGCGGTGGCGGCCGCGCAGTTCAATCCGCCGCACTGGCAACTGGCGATCTGCGGGCCGCCGCTGCCGCCGAAGATCGGCACCGCCGGTGCGCAGGCGCACGACGACGGCGGCTGGTGCGCCAGGACCGACGGATTGGGTTGCGCCTGCGCGGCGCGCGACGACACGATCGCGCCGGCCACGATGGCGGCGCAGGCGAAGGCCAGGGTCAGCGCGCCGATGGCGACCTGGCGGCGGGTGAGGGCGATCATGCGGTTCTCCTCGTCGGGTGGCAGGGCCGGTCGATTGTCGACCGGCCTGTTCCGATGCGGCCAGACCTTGACGGCTATGACCCCAAGGATGAATACTGTACAAAATTACAGCTACCCGATCTTGTCTGGTTCCTCGCCATGGCCAGCGCCGCCGTCAGCGGCGTGGCGACCGGGCCCGCGCCGACGCTGCAGGGCCTGCCCGCCTACGCCGAGCTGCATTGCCGCAGCAACTTCACGTTCCTCACCGGGGCTTCGCACCCGGAGGAGCTGGTCGCGCGCGCGCACGAACTCGGCTACGCGGCGCTGGCGATCACCGATGAGTGCTCGCTGGCCGGCGTGGTGCGCGCGCACGGGCAGGCCAAGCGGCTCGGCCTGCACCTGATCGTCGGCGCCGAGATGCGGCTGACCATGGCCGCGGCCGGCCAGCCAGGTGGCGCTGCCGACGATGCGTGCGGTCCGCGGCTGGTGCTGCTGGCGCAATCGCGCCGCGGCTACGGCAACCTGGCGCAGTGGATCACGGTGGCGCGGCGCCGCGCGGGCAAGGGCAGCTACAGCGCGCTGGCCAGCGACGTCGAAGGCCGCGTGCCGCACGCGCCGTACCTGGCCGGCCTGCCCGATTGCCTGGCGCTGATGGTGGTCGATGCCACGCTGCGGTTCGAGACGCAGTTCGCGCACGCGATGTGGCTGAAGACCTGGTTCGGCGAGCGCGCGGCGCTCGCGGTCGAACTGCTGCATCGGGCGCACGATGCCGCCTGCGTCGAAGCCGCCGAGCGCCTGGCCGCGCTCACCGGCTTGCGGCTGGTCGCCGCCGGCGACGTGCTGATGCACGTGCGCGCGCGCAAGCCGTTGCAGGATGCACTGACCGCCACCCGCCTGGCCAAGCCGGTGGCCGAGTGCGGCTTCGCGCTCGAGCCCAACGCCGAGGCGCACCTGCGCTCGCGCCAGCGGCTGGCCGCGCTGTACCCGGCCGACTGGCTGGCCGCCACGCTGCGCATCGCGGCGCTCTGCGCGTTCTCGCTCGACGAGCTGCGCTACGAATACCCCGAGGAGATCGTGCCCGAAGGCCACACGCCCGCGAGCTGGCTGCGCACGCTCACCGAGGCCGGCGCGCGCCGGCGCTTTGCCGACGGCGTGCCGCCCAAGGTGCGCCAGGGCATCGAGCACGAGCTGGCGCTGATCGCACGGCTGCGCTACGAGCCGTACTTCCTCACGGTGGCCGACGTGGTGCGCTGGGCGAGGGAGCAGGGCATCCTGTGCCAGGGCCGCGGCAGCGCGGCCAACTCCACCGTCTGCTACTGCCTGGGCATCACCGAGGTCGACCCCGATCGCATGACGCTGCTGTTCGAGCGCTTCGTCAGCGCCGAACGCAACGAGCCGCCGGACATCGACGTCGACTTCGAGCACCAGCGCCGCGAGGAGGTGATCCAGTACATCTACCGCAAGTACGGCCGCCATCGCGCCGCGCTGACCGCGGTGGTGATCAGCTACCGCCCGCGCTCGGCGCTGCGCGACATGGGCCGTGCACTGGGCATCGACCTCGATCGCATCGCCGCGGTGGCGCGCGGCCAGCACTGGTTCGATGGTCGCAAGATCCACTCTGAACGCTTGCGCGAGAACGGCCTCGACCCCGATTCGCCGGTCTGCCGCCTGTGGGTCGAGCTGACGCAGACGCTGATCGGCTTCCCGCGCCACCTGAGCCAGCACCCGGGCGGCTTCGTGATCGCACGCGACGACGTGTCGCGCCTGGTGCCGGTGGAGAACGCCGCGATGGCCGACCGCACGGTGATCCAGTGGGACAAGGACGACCTCGACACGCTCGGCCTGATCAAGGTCGACGTGCTGGCGCTCGGCATGCTCTCCGCCATCAAGCACGCGCTCCGGTTCATCGCGCAGAAGAAGGGCGGGCCGGCGCCGGGCCGCCCCAAGCCGGCCATCCCCTCGGGGGACGACGCCGAAGGTGTCAAGGGGTCCGCATTCGTCGAATTCCGCATGCAGGACGTGCCGCCGGAAGACCCGGCGGTCTACGCGATGCTCAGCGCGGGCGACAGCGTCGGCACGTTCCAGGTCGAGAGTCGCGCGCAGATGAGCATGCTGCCGCGGCTGAAGCCCGAGAAGTTCTACGACCTGGTGATCGAGGTCGCGATCGTGCGTCCGGGTCCGATCCAGGGCGGCATGGTCCATCCGTACCTGAGGCGTCGCAACGGCGAGGAGCCGGTGGACTACCCCAGCGCCGAGGTGAAGCAGGCGCTCGAGCGCACGCTGGGCGTGCCGATCTTCCAGGAGCAGGTGATGCAGCTTGCGATCCTGGCGGCCGACTTCACGCCCGGCGAGGCCGACGCGCTGCGCCGCGCGATGGCGGCGTGGAAGCGCAAGGGCGGCCTCGGGCCGTTCCACGCGCGGCTGGTCGGCCGCATGGTCGAGAAGGGCTACACGCGCGAGTACGCCGAGCGCATCTTCAAGCAGATCGAAGGCTTCGGCGAATACGGCTTCCCCGAGAGCCACGCCGCGAGCTTCGCGCTGCTGGTGTACGTGAGCGCGTGGATCAAGTGCCACCATCCGGATGCGTTTCTCGCCGCGCTGCTCAACAGCCAGCCGATGGGCTTCTACGCGCCGGCGCAGCTGGTGCGCGATGCGCGCGCGCACGGCGTGCGGGTGCTGCCGGTCGACGTGTTCGAGAGCCAGTGGTCGTCGGTGCTCGAGCCCGATGCCGCTGCGGGTGACGGTGCGCTGTGGCCGGTGCGGCTGGGCTTCGATCGCCTGCTCGGTTTCCCGCAGGAGGCTGCCGAGCGTCTGGTGCGCTCGCGCCGGCAGCGGCGCTTCGACAGCGTCGAAGACCTGGCGCGCCGCGCCGCGCTCGACGCGCGCGCGATGCAGTTGCTGTCGCAAGGCGATGCGCTGGCGCCGCTCACCGGTCATCGCCACCAGGCGGCGTGGGCCACCTCGGGCGTCGACACGCGCGTGCCGCGCATGCTGGCTGCCACGCGCACGCACGAAGCGCCGGCCGAACTGCGCGCGCCCAGCGTCGGCGAAGACCTGCTGGCCGACTACCGCAGCACCGCACTGTCGTTGAAGAACCATCCGCTGGCGCTGCTGCGCGAGCAGCTGGCGGCGTTCCGGGTGCAACCGGCGCGCGTGCTCAACGGCTATCGCCCCGGGCAGCTGGCGCGCGCCAGCGGCCTGGTCACGCACCGCCAGCGCCCCGAGACCGCCAAGGGCGTGATCTTCGTGACGCTGGAGGACGAGACCGGCGCCGTCAACGTGATCGTCTGGCCGCAGGTGGCGCAGGCCCAGCGCAAGCCGCTGCTCGCCTCGACGCTGCTTACCGTGTACGGCGTGTGGCAGTGCGAGGGCGAGGTGCGCCACCTGATCGCCCGCAAGCTGGTCGACCACTCGGCGCTGCTGCAGGGGCTGCAAGCCAGCAGCCGCAACTTCCACTGATTCGTCTGGTCAATGTGAGAAGAACCGGCAGGGCCGGATCCTTCTCAAAGGACACATCTGGTAAACGATGGTCACCAGGGCAACGTCGGCTCGGGCTGCGACAATCCGCCCATGAGCAGTCAAGCGATCACCCCGGAGCTGCGCGAGTGGATCGTCGCGCAGGCGAAGGCGGGCTGCCGCCCCGAAGACGTGCTGCAGTCGATGCGCACCAGCGGCTGGGATGAAGAGACCGCGCTCGACGCGCTGGAGACCACCCTCGAGCAGTACCTGGCGAAGCACGCGGCGAAGCAACCGACGCTGCCACCACCGGTGCCGGTGCCCGAGCCCGACCTGGCGGGCAACGCGAGCGTGCTGCAGGCGCCCGACCGCCAGGTCGAGGTGCTGATGGCGATGCGCAGCCCGCGGCTGGTCGTGTTCGGCGGCCTGCTGTCCGACGACGAGTGCGAGCAGATGATCGAACTGGCGCGTCCGCGGCTGGCACGCTCGGAGACCGTGCACAACCCGAGCGGCGGATCCGAGGTGCACGACTCGCGCACGAGTCACGGCATGTTCTTCGAGCGCGGCGAGAGCACGCTCATCGACCGCATCGAGCGGCGCATCGCCGCGCTGGTGAACTGGCCGGTCGAAAACGGCGAAGGGCTGCAGGTGCTGCACTATCGGCCGGGTGCCGAGTACAAGGCGCATCACGACTACTTCGACCCCGCGCAGCCGGGCACGCCGACGATCCTGCAGCGCGGCGGACAGCGCGTGGGCACGGTGGTGATGTACCTCAACACGCCGCAGCGCGGCGGCGGCACCGCCTTCCCCGACGTCGGCGTCGAGGTCGGGCCCATGCGCGGCAACGCGGTGTTCTTCAGCTACGACCGTCCGCACGTGGTGACGCGCACGCTGCACGCCGGCATGCCGGTGCTCGAAGGCGAGAAGTGGGTCGCCACCAAGTGGCTGCGCGAGCGCGAGTTCCGTTAAGACGCTCAACACTTGCGTCACACAAACAGCGCGCCTCCAGGCGCGCTTCCCCAAGCGAACGCCACGGATCCGGCTCCGCCGGGCTGTTGGCGTTGCCCCCTCGAGGGGGAGGCGGCCGCCAGGCCGCCTCGGGGGTGGGCCTACAGCGTGCTGTTCGGGCTGCTCGCGGCTGGTCGCAGCGCCGGGAAGGGACGCGCGCGCGCGATGCGCGCGACCTTGCGCTCGTCCCATGACTGCGGGCCCTCGAGCGGCCACTGGGCGATCAGGTCACGCAGTTCCGCGCGCGGCAGTCGCGCGAAGGCCGGCGTGTGCTGGCGCAGGATCCACAAGCCCGTGCACAGCCTGCGCGGCAGCTGCGCCTTGGCCAGCGGTGCCCAGTAGACGCAGCGCCGCTCGTTCCAGAACAGCTGGCGCTCGAAGTGCACGCGCCCGGCGATGCCGCTGTCGGGCGGGAACAGCAGATCGTGCTCGCGCGTCTGCAGCACCGCAAACGCAAGATCACCCGGCGTGTCGCCGCGCCGGCAGTAGACCATGATCGCGCGCTCGATGTCGCACGCGCCGACGCGGTCGACTTCGTGACCGTCGCGCGCGACGATCAGCTCCATCGACTGCCACCGGGTGTGCAGCTGCGGCTTCATCCCGGCCACGGTAGCGGCGCCGGCGCCACAGCGCTGTGACCAGTGACGACTGAGTGCAACCCGGGGCTCACGCCGGCGTCATCGGCGTGAAGAATGCACGCCCCGCCGGCACGGCTTTCGGGCAGCGGTTCGCCTGAGACCGGGTCTCAGGCGTCGTAGGCCATGCCGTGCTGCGGCACGCGCACACGCCAGTGCAGCTCGTCCTGGATGCGCAGGCGCAAACGTGTCGGCGGCATCGGCCTCGCCATGCACGACGAAGGCCTGCGCGGGCGGCCTGCGCAGTGCGCGCAGCCAATCGAGGATCTGGTTGGCATCGGCATGGCCCGATACGCCCTCGAGCGCGCTGACCTGCGCGCGCACCGGGACGTATTGGCCGTGGATCGACGCTGCGCGCGTCGACCGGCAGCGGCGCCCAGCGCTCGCGGAACGGCTTGAAGCCCTGGACCATGCCGCAGTCCAGCAGGATGCGGCCCTCCCCGCTTCGACCAGGTTGGCGCCGGTGACCGTGTCGGCGCCGCCGAGAAAGTGGACCCGCATCGCGCGCCGGCGACGCGATCAGCGTCCCAGCAGTTGCAGCGTGGCCGACGACAACGCGAACAGGCCTGGCTCGCCGCGCTGCACCGATCGCACCAGCGCACGAGCGACGGTTGCGGCCTCGATCGGGCGCACGCTGGCGGGCATCAGCCAGCCCAACGGCCGGGTCAGCAGCGCCGCGATCCGCTCGCCGCGCCGCGTGGGCTGGTTCAGCGCCGCGCGGTCGCCCAGCAGCAGCGACGGCCGCGCGATCACCATGCTCTCGAAGCCGAGCGCGGCGATCGCCCGCTCGACCTCGCCCTTGACCCGGTTGTAGAAGACGCGCGA
>DATIFD010000012.1:0-8271 GCA_035455385.1 Burkholderiaceae bacterium | reverse complement strand
GCCGTTTCAGGGCCTGATCGCCGTCACGTCGTGGGCGATCGGCATCGGCTTCATCGCGACGGTGGCGTTCAACGCGGTGCCGCACCTGTGGTGGTGGGTGCAGGGGATGCAACTGAGCTACTTCGCCGTCGGCTGGCTGCTGCTCGCGTGGTCGTACCGCCTGACGCCGCACCCGATGGCCATCGTGATGCGGCGCCTCAGTCTGGCGGTGTTCGGCATCCTGCTGCTGCTGACGCTGACCGTGGCGCTGTCGCAGGGCAATGCCGACGTGCAGCGTTTCGCTGCCGGTCCGGGCTCGTTGATCTGGTATGTGTTCCAGGCCTCTGCGCTGATGCTGGTGCCTTTCCTGTCGCGCTCGCAGCAGGTGATGCGCGAGTTCACGCTGCTGGCCGGCATCAGTGCGGTGGCGACGTTGCTGGATCTGCTGTTCGTCGCCGTCATGCCGGTGAGCCAGTTCACGTCGCACACGCTGGCGCTGTTCCTTGCGCTGGGGCTGTATGCCGGCGCACGGCAGTGGATGCTCAACCTGCTGATGGGCAGCAACATGCTGACCACCGAGCGCATGTTCGAGGGCCTCTACCGCACCGCGCGCGAGATCGAGACCAGCGGCGGCGACCACACTGAGCACTTCGCCCACCTGCTCGGCGAGCTGTTCGAGCCGCTCGAGCTGGCCCACACTGCGCGCACGGCCACCGGCACGCGCGTGGTCGGCGACGGCTCGACGATGCTGGTGCCGCTGCCGCGATTGCCCGGCGTGGCCGACGAATTGCAGCCGCGCGGCTCGCTGGTGCTGCGCTTCGCACGCCGCGGCCGTCGCATGTTCACCCGCGAGGACGCACGCCTCACCGACCGCGTGCTCGAGCAGATGGTGCGCGCGGTGGCGTTCGACCGCGCCGTCGAGCAAGGCCGCAACGAGGAGCGTGCGCGCATCGCGCAGGATCTGCACGACGACATCGGCGCCCGCCTGCTGACGCTGATGTACAAGGCCCAGAGTCCCGAGATGGAGGACTATCTGCGCCACACGCTGCAGGACCTGAAGACACTGACGCGCGGCCTCGCGGCCTCGTCGCACCTGCTGTCGCACGCCGGCGCCGAATGGAAGGCCGACATCACGCAGCGGCTCAACGCCGCGCATTGCGAGCTCGACTGGTCGTTCGACTTCGATCGCGACGTCAACCTCAGCGTCGTGCAATGGTCGGCGCTGACGCGCATGCTGCGCGAGCTGATCAACAACGTGATCATGCACGCGCGCGCGACGCGGGCGACGGTGTCGGCGCAATATCAGCGCGGACGCTTCACGCTGCAGGTCAGCGACGATGGCGCCGGGCGCCGCCCCGAGACCTGGGCACACGGACTCGGCCTGGGCGGCATTCGCAAGCGCGTCAAGCTGCTCGGGGGCGAGGTGCACTGGCGCGAGAACGGGCCGCGCGGCATCACCTGCGAGATCAGCGTGCCCGAACTCGGCGAGCGCGCATGAGCGCGCCCGGCCGCTCCCCCACAGCGCGAATCCCACAGCGCGCAGGGGCCCATGAGTCTCGCGTGTCGGACGAGTCCTACAACGCGAGCCGTGCTTGCCCGATCCCGCGCGCAGTGGGGCCGATGCACACTGACGGCGGGTGCAGCCAAGCCCTCGTCGAGGGCGGCACGTGGCGTCGAGAGCGACCCGGAGCATGGGTGAGTTGAAGGCATTCATCGTCGAAGACAGCGCGGTCATCCGTGACAGCCTCGTCGCCGCCCTCGAGGAGCTGGTGTCACTGAGGGTGGTGGGCAGCGCCGAGGACGAGGCCGGTGCGCTGTCGTGGCTGGCCGACCCGGGCCACGAATGCGACATCGCGATCGTCGACATCTTCCTGCGCCGCGGCAGCGGGCTGAACGTGCTGCGCGCGCTGCAGCAAGGCGATCGTGCCACCGACCGGGTGGTGCTGACCAACTTCGCTACCGACGAGATGCGACGGCACGCGCTGGCGCTCGGCGCGAGCCGGGTGTTCGACAAGTCCGGCGAATTCGACGCACTGGTCGAGCACTGCATCGCACTGGTCGACGCGGCACCCTCCCGCCGTCCACCCCCGCCATGAGGCGGCGCCGGGCAGCCCCTATTGGATCAGGCCATTCTTCAACGCGTAGTACGTCAGTTCGCTGTTGGTGTGCAGCTTCAGCTTCTCGAGCACGCGGGTGCGGTAAGTGCTGACGGTCTTGACGCTCAGATTCATCGCCCCGGCCATGTCGCCCACGGTTTCGCCGCGAGCCAGGCGCAGGAACACCTGCAGCTCGCGCTCCGACAACGCCTCGTGAGGCGGGCGTTCGACCCCGCCGCTCATCTGGTCGGCCAGCAGTTCGGCCACCGCCGGCGTGATGTAGCGTCGTCCGCGTGCCACCGTGCGGATCGCGCTGGCGATCTCCTCGGGATCGCAGTCCTTGCTGAGGTAGCCGCTGGCACCCTGGCGCAGCAGCGCAGTCGCATAGTGCGCTTCGGGGTAGCCGCTGAAGATCAACACCGGCAGTTCGGGAAACCGGGCCTTGATCGCTGCCAGCGCGTCGACACCGCTCTGGTCCGGCATGGCGATGTCCATCACCAGCACGTCGACCTCGCCGCCGCGCGCCAGCTGCAGCGCGCCCGCGCCGTCGCTCGCCTCCCCGGTCACCCGGAGGTCGACCTGGTCGCCGATGAACTGCTTCAATCCGCTGCGGACGATGGCGTGATCGTCCACGATGCCGACTCTGATCATGTGCAACCCTGCAGTGCCGGCATGGCACCCGAGTCAGTGTACGAGCAGCCGACATGACCATGAAGATCACCGATTCGCTGCACCGCCTGGTGCGGCTCCGCTGGATCGTGCCGCTGGTGGCCGTGGTCGCGCTCGGCTTCGTGCTGGTCAACGAGCTCAGCTACCGGCAGGCGATGCGCGGCATCGTGAGCGCCGACGAGATCCTGTTGCAGCGCGCCGAGGTGCGGCGCCTGCAGCTGCTGCTGCAGGCCGCCGAAGCCGGACAGCGCGGTTACCTCTTGACCGGTCAGCGCGAGTACCGCGAGCCGTACGAACGGGCGCAGGCCCAGCTCGAGGCGCAGATCGCGCGCATCAAAGCGATGTTTGCCGACGACCCCGGCACCCGCGGCCCGCTCGGCGAGATCGAGGATCTGGCGCGCCGAAAGATGTCCGAGCTGCGCACCACCGTCGACCTGTTCGACACCGGCAGCGTGGTCGGCGCGCTCGAGGTCGTGAAGACGGGCATCGGGCGCGACCACATGCGCGCGCTCGACCGCCACATCGACGACATGGTCGCGCAGGAGGACATCAAGCTTGCCTATGCGCGGCGCGACCTGGTCAATACGCTGTTCGTCGGCCGCATCGGCATCGCCACGCTGGTGGTCGCCGGCATGCTGCTGCTGGCGTGGGCGGTACGCCAGTCGCGCTCGCTCAGCGCGGCGCGGGAGGAACAGCGCGCCCACCTGCAGCACGAGCGCGATCGCCTGGAGCATGAGGTCGAGCGGCGCACCCGCGACCTCACCGAGCTGGCGCGGCACCTGCAATCGGTGCGCGAGGACGAGCGCGGCCGCCTCGCCCGCGAGCTGCACGACGAGCTGGGCGGCCTGCTGACCGCGGCCAAGCTCGACATCGCGCGGGTCAAATCGCGGCTGAAGGGGGCGACGCCAGAGACGCTCGAGCGCATCGACCACCTGGCCAGCTCGCTGGATGCCGGCATCGCGCTGAAGCGCCGCATCATCGAAGACCTGCAACCGTCGTCTTTGACCAACCTCGGGCTCACCGCCGCGCTCGAAGCGCTGTGCGACGAGTTCGCCCGCCGCGTCGAGGTGACGATGGACACCGCCTTCGACGAGGTCGACCTTGCCGACGACGTGCGCCTCACCGCCTACCGTGTGGTGCAGGAGGCGTTGACCAACGTCGCCAAGTATGCGAAGGCGCGCCGCGTCGACGTGCGGCTGACCGATACGAATCCGTTCGCCGAAATCCGCGTCGGCGACGACGGCATCGGCTTCGACACCGCGTGCGTGCCGCAGATCGCGCGCGGCCTGGCCGGCCTGCGGTTTCGGGTGGCGTCGCACGGCGGGCGCTTCGATGTCACCTCGACCCCGGGTCGTGGCACGACGATCGCCGTGCTGTTGCCGCAGCGCACCGCATCGCAGGACGGCGCACCGATCGTGAGCCTCTGAGGCGCCGCAGCGCGCGTGTCGGCGCTGTCCGACACGACGACGCGGCGCACTCCGATCGCGCGCGCCGCGCCGACTTCCTATCGTGCTCTCAGCCGCCGCATAGAGGCGGCCACTCGCAAGGAGAGCACAGATGCACAACCTGATTGAAACCTGTCCGTCCCGCATGCGCCCGCTGGCAGCCGCAGCCGCAGTGGTCGTGGCCGTGGTGGCCGCGGCCGCGCTGGTGGCCTGCAACAAGCCGGAGCCGCAGACCGTCGGCCAGAAGATCGATGCCGCGACCGCCGGCGCCGAGAAGAAGGCCACCGACATCAAGGACAATGTGAAGTCCACCGCCGGCGAGGTCGCAAACAAGGCCCAGCAGGTGACCTCTGACGCCGCCAACGCGGTGAAGGATGCGGCCATCACCACCGAGATCAACGCCAAGATCGCGCAGGATCCCAAGCTGAGCGTGATGCGGATCAACGTCGACACGGTCGACGGCCGTGTCGTGTTGCGCGGCAACGCCCCCGACTCCGGCTCCAGCGAACGTGCACGACAGCTCGCCGCCAGCATCGAAGGCGTGGTCAGCGTCGACAACCAGCTCGTGATCGGCGGCAAGGGCTAGAGGCCCGCGGATTCGTCGCACGCGACCACTGCTCCACAACCATCGAGAAGGGAAACCATCATGCAGACCCGCCACATCCTCGCCGCCGCTGTCACCGCGGCAGCCCTGCTGGCGACGGCCGGCTGCGCCGTGCAGCGCAAGCAGGAATCGGTCGGCGCCTACGTCGACGACACCACCATCACGACGCAGGTGAAGGCCAAGCTCGCCGCCGACAAGACCGTCAGCGCCCTTGCCATCAACGTCGAGACGCTGAAGGGCACGGTGCAGCTGTCCGGCTTCGCCAAGTCGCTCGACGAGAAGCAGGTGGCCGAGCGCATCGCGCGCAGCGTGTCGGGCGTCGCCGACGTCAAGAACGACATCGTGGTGCGTGGCTGATTCCGCGAGTCGCACCACACGACGGCCCGCCGGCAGGCGGGCCGTTTCCTTGCGAGCGTCGTTCGGCGACGCCTCTCAGGCTGCCGGTCCGAAGCCGCGCTGCGCAGCACCCGTGGCCAGCACGTGGCCACGCCGGACGACGATGATTTCGCCTTCGCCCAGGGCACGCCAAGCGTCCGAGCGGGTCAACGGTACGCTGGCGATGAGCGTCTGCGCGCCGTACGGTCCCGACGACTCGATGCTCAGGCCGCGCGCGTCGAAGTCACCGGGGGTGTGCGTGCATTGGCGACAAAGCCAGTGCAGGCCGGGCGGTCGAATGCCCTCGCCGGGATGCATCCGCTTGTGGCCGTGTGCAAACAGCAGTTCCCCGTCGGCATAGAGAAAATTCGCCGGTCCCAGACGGCGCAGGTCGCCCGCAAATGCCGCCACGACGGCTTGCCGTCGCTCGGCCGCCGGCGCCGCCGGACCGCGCATCCAGTCCACGGCCATTCGCTCCATCAGGATGCAGAAGGCCAGTTCGGAGTCGGTATCGCCGACCGGCATGAAGCGGTGCCCGCGGAACATCGCCGCCAGGCCCGAGCGGTCGAGGTCCCCGTTGTGGGCGAACACGTGCATGCGCCCGCCCAGCTCGCGCACGAACGGCTGGCTGTTGCGCACCCCGGCTTCGCCCTGTGTGGCGTGGCGGATATGGCTGATGACCATGTCGCTGCGCAGCGGGTGCGACTCGATGAAGCGCATGCAGGCACTGTCGCGCGCCTGGCTCGCCTCCTTCACCAGGCGGACATCGCCGTCGATGTACTGGGCCACGCCCCAGCCGTCGGCATTCCTGCCGTCGCCGCCGCGGGCGGCAAACTCATGCAGCGAATACCGCAGCAGCGCAGGATGCTCGCCGGAGAAAGCGAACAGCTCGCACATGGGCAGGTGGCGCGGCCGTGGGCACCTACGCGGCGAACGCGTCGGCGCGTGGCTCCTGCACCCTTACGCGGCAGACCCGCGGACGCGATGCAGTGGGGTGGCTGATGGGACTCGAACCCACGACAACCAGAATCACAATCTGGGACTCTACCAACTGAGCTACAGCCACCGTCGCGGCGCGAATTATACGAGCCGACCTCCATCGCCGGCCCTGCTGCGCGGCTGGTGAGGCTGGCGGGTCAGCGCGTGGCGTCGGCGGGAGTCGCCAGGCTTGCGAGCGCGCCGCTGCGCACCTCGGCCTTGTAGCGCTGCCTCAGTGCGTCGAGGTAGGCGCGCGTCTCGGCCGACGACCACGCCTGCCCGTACTGCGTGCGCGCGGCCGCGTCGTCGAGCGATTCGCGTGGCAGCACGGCATCGATGCGCGCGACGACGTAGCCCTCTTCGCCGATGTCGATCCCCAACGGCACCGGCAGCTTGGCGGCGTCGGCGCGCAGCACCGCCTCGACCACGGCGCCGGGCATGTTCTGGCGCTGCTGGCGCGACAGCGTGGTCTTGTCCGGCAGCTCGAGGCCGCTGTCGGCCTTGAGCTGCGCCAGCTTGGCCTCGCCGTCCTGGCGCGCCAGCTCTGCGGCGCGGGTCGCGACCACGCGCGCGCGCACCCGCTCGCGCACGTCGGCCAGCGGCAGCGTGCGCGCCGGCAGGTACTGCATCACGTGCGCGGCCGCCAGCTGGTTCGGCCCGATCTCGATGGCGTCGGTGTTGTTCTTCTTGTTGCGCACATTGTCGTTGCCGAACACCGCTTCGAGCAGCTTGGCGGACGCCAAGGCGCCGCTGGCGCCCGGCGCGGGCCGGCGCTGCACGGTGGCGCTGCGCTTGTCCAGCTTGAACTTGTCGATCACCGGCTGCAGGCTGTCGGCCTGCTCGTACACGGTGTTCGAGAACTGCTCGGCCGCCTCGGCCCACTTCTTGGCGGCCTGCTGCCGGCTCACCTCGTCGACGATCGATGCGCGCACCGAATCGAACGACTTGGTCTCGCCGCCGCGCACGCCATCGAGCTTGACGATGTGGAAGCCGAACTCGCTTTCCACCAGCGGGCCGATCTCGCCGGGCTTCAGCGCGAACACCGCATCCTCCAGCGCCTTGGAGACCATGCCGCCGCGCGCCGACCAGTCGAGGTCGCCGCCCTGCGGCGCCGAACCGCTGTCGTCGGAGTTCTTCTTCGCCAGCTCGGCAAACGCGCCCGGCGACTTGCGCACCTCGGCCAGCAGCGCCTCGGCGCGCGCCTTGGCCTTGGCCTTGACGTCGGCCGCCGCATCCTTGTCGACGGCGATCAGGATGTGTCGCGCGTGCCGCTCCTCGGCCACCGTGTAGCGCGCCTTGTTCTGCTCGTAGTAGTCGTGCAGGTCCTTGTCCGACAGCGTGATCCCCTTCTTCAGCGCATCGAGGTCGAGCACCACGTAGTCGATCGTCGCCTGCTCCGGCGCCGAGAACTCCGACTCGTGGGCCTTGTAGTAGGCGTCGAGGTCGGCGTCGCTGGGGTTGACCTTGGCCGCATAGGCCTTGGCGTCGAAGCGCTGGTAGGCGATGGTGCGGCGCTGGAACAGCGCGTCGAGCGCGCTGGCGGCCACGCCGGTCGGCGCAATACCCGACTGCGACACGCCGCGCAGCACCTGCTGCATGCCCAGCTCCTGGCGCAGCTGTTCGACGAACATCTCGCTGGTCATCCCCTGCGCCTGCAGGATCGACTGGTTCACCGTGCCGTCGGGGTTGCGGAAGGCCGCGAACTGCGGGTCTTCGGTGAACATGCGGCGCAGCCGTTCGTCGCCGACCATCAGCCGGTCCTGGTGCGCTGCGGCGAGCAACAGGCGCTCGTTGACGAGCGACTCCAGCGTCTCGCGCCGTGTGGCCGGGTTGTCGAACAGCTTGACATCGACGTTGGGAAACTGCTGCCGCAGCCGCTCCACCTGCCGCTGATGCGCCTGGTCAAACTCGGCCCGCGTGATGGCGTGGCCGTCGACCTTGGCCACCGTGGCCGCGCCGCCTTCCATGAAGCGCGAGTAGCCCTGGATGCCGAAGAATACGAACGACGGGAAGATCAGCAGCACCAGCACGAATTGCAGGAGCTTGGTGTGCGAGCGGACGAATTCGAACATGTCGGGGACAGGTTTGCGCTTTCATGCGCCGCCACGCAATGGTCACGCACTCT
>DATIFD010000011.1:0-7427 GCA_035455385.1 Burkholderiaceae bacterium | reverse complement strand
ACCTTGTTCAGCAGCATCAGCGACGCGGCGTGGAACATGTCGGGATACTTCAGTGGCTTGTCCTCGCCCTCGGTGATCGACAGCACCACCACCTTGTGCGCCTCACCGAGGTCGAAGCCAGCCGGGCACACCAGGTTGCCGACGTTCTCGATCATCAGCACCGAGTCGGGTTCGGGCGCCAGCCGCTGCAACGCGGTCTCGATCATCGCGGCGTCGAGGTGGCAGCCCTTGCCGGTGTTGATCTGCAGCGCCGGCGCGCCGGTGGCACGGATGCGATCGGCGTCGAACGAGGTCTGCTGGTCGCCCTCGATCACCGCGACGGGCAGTCGCCCGTTCAGGCGCGCGATCGTCTCGACCAGCAGCGTCGTCTTGCCCGAGCCGGGGCTCGACACCAGGTTGAGCGCAAAGATGCCGCGCGCGGCCAGCGCCTCGCGGTTGCGGCGTGCGATCGCGTCGTTGGCCGACAGGATGTCGCGCTCGACCTGCACCCGCCTCGAGGGCGACTGGCCCGACGCCGAGCTGCCGGCGGCGCCTTCGCCGAAGTGCAAGGCCTGGTGGTCGTGCTCCAGGTCGTACACGGCGCCGTGTCCGTGGTCGTGCCGATGGTCGTGCCCGTGCGCATGGCTGTGCACAGTGCCGTCGGCATGGGTGTGCGGGTGCGGCGTCGTCTCGATCGTCGCTGGCCCATTGGTGCAACCGCAGGTCAGGCACATGGTTCGTCTCCCGCCGAATCGATCTCGATGTCGAGCACGCGCAGCTCCTCGCCGCCGGTCACCTGCAGCTGGTGGCTGCCGCAGTGTGGACAGGCGTCACCGTGGCGCCGCAGGGGCACCGGCTGCGAGCAGCCCAGGCACCAGGCGCTGCCGTCGCTGGGCACGATCTCGAGCCGAGCGGCGTCGGCCAGCGAGCCGCGCTTGACGACATCGAACGCGAAGCGCAGCGCCGCCGCCTCGACCTGCGCCAGCGCGCCGACTTGCAGCCGCACGACGCCGACGCGGCGCGCGTGATGCGCGCGCGCCGCCTGGTCGACGATTTCGCGCACGCCCTCGGCCAGCGCCATCTCATGCATCGTCGACCTCGACTCGGTAGACGACGCACGGATCGAGCGAATCGACCGTGCGAGTGGCCAGCCGCCGGGCGGTCTGTGCGTCGGCCACCGCCGCGCCGGCGAGTGCCTCGCTCAATGCGCCGGCCGGGTGGAAGTTCCAGTCGGTCGGCGCAACCAGCGCATAGGCCGTCACACGCTCGCCGTTCATGCGCACGCAGTGCGCCAGCAGCCCGCGTGCGTTCTCGACCCAGCCGATGCCGCGGCCATCCGGCAGCGCCTGCGCGCCGAGTTGCGACTCGCCGCGGCCGCCGAGCCACAACGCCAGCTCGCGCAGGCGGGCGACGAAGCGCGCCGGCATGCGCGTGTGCGAGCGCGCGAGCAACGCGGCCATCAACGGCACCCCGCGCTGGCGCGCCAGCGCGCCGGTCTCGGCGGTTGCACCGTACCAGGTGGGGTGGCGTGCGAAGGCCGGATCGTCGTCGCACGCCCACAGCAGGTCGTTCAGCGCCGCGGTGTCGCCGGCGGCGGCGAGCCAGCGCGTGCCCGCCGCCCCGGCGGCCCCGTCGTCCTGCATGGCGTGCGGCTGCGCGGCCGCGGTGATGCCGGCTGCGGCATCCTCGTCGCGCACCTCGCGCACGAAGCGCGCGGCGGCCGTTGCGCCGGCATCGATCCAGCGGTCGAGCTCGGGCAGCGTCTGCCGCGCGAGCCAGTCGGCGGCGCTGCAGCCGAATGCGGTGCGCGCGATCGCCTCGCCGTCGCCGTTCGAGTCGGGGCTGAAGTGGCGCGCCAACCGCGCCGCAGCCAGCGCGTCGGCGGACGGCGTCTCGTCGATCGCCTGCGGCCAGGTCAGCAGCGTGCGCCAGGCGCACTCGCGCACCCACTCGGTGGCCACCGCCATGGCACCGCGCTGCAGGCGTTCGCCCGTCACCGTCTCGCCGGCGGCGGCGGCGCAGGCGAGGTCGCAGGCCACCGCCTGCGAACGCGCGCAGACCGCGAACAGCTGCGGCACCGTGGCGGCCACCGCGGTGCGCGAGCGACCGGCGAGCAAGGCACGTGCGACGTCGGGCCGTGTCGAGCGCACGCGCACGCCGGCGATGCGTCCGCCTTGCAGGCGCAGGCCGATGTGCAGTTCGCCTTCGAGCGACATGGTGGCTCCACGCTCGGCTTCAGTTGCCGTCGAGCACCAGAAAGCGGCTCTTCTCGGCCGCGCAGTTCGGGCAGGTCCAGTGCGGCGGCAGCGCGGCGAACGACGTGCCCGGCGGGATCTGCCACACCGGGTCGCCCTGCACCGGGTCGTAGACGTTCCAGCAGACGCCGCACTCGAGCCGCGTCGCCGGGCCGATGGCCGCATCGACGGCCGAGCGGTTGCCATCCATCGCCGTCAGTCGGACACCGCGCGCTCGCCCATCCAGCGCACCAGGGATGCGAGCCGCGAGCGGGTCTCGTCCAGATCCTCGCGGGCGGCCAGCGCGACGGCGGGCACGTCGACGACCTCGATCGTGTCGAGGATCAGCGTCTGCATGTTGTTGAAGTACTGCACGCGCCAGACGTTGCGCGCCGCGGTGCTGCTGATGCGGCAATTGCCGAAGCCGCGCGACAGGATCACCACGGAGCCGCCATCGAGCAGCGCATCGAGCAGTGCCGCATCGGCAGCCGACAGCGGCAGCAGCGTCAGGTTGATCACGTGCGCCGGCACGCCGGGGCGGCTGCGGCCGATCGCGTCGCGCAGCTCGTGCAGCAGCGACGGCAGATTCATCACCCCGTCGGGCCGGGCGAGCGCGTCATCGGCGAGCGGGCGCAGCGCCGCTGCCGCCGTGGCGGCAGCATGCTCGACCACCAGCGGTGGGACCGGCGCCGCCCGCAGGATGTCGCTCACCAGCGAGCCGTCGGCGGCCACGCGCTGCTCGCGCCAGACGCCGGCGAACACGGTCTCCTGGATCCGTGCCTTCGGTTCGGTGTCGACGATCGCCGCGACCTCGCCCTCGCCGAGCGTCTCGTTCAGCACCTGCAGCGTCGCGATCGGCAGGCCGATCAGCTCGACGGCCGGCGCCGTCGCGCCGGCCGCGGCGTCGATCCACGCGCCGAGGCGGGCGACGAAGTCGGCGAGCAGCGCGGCCGCGCCGGGCACGTCGCGGCCGGGGCCGGACTCGGGCGCGCGCGGCATCTCGAAGGTCGCCATCTCGTGGGGCATCGGCATCACGACCAGCGTGTCGTCGTCGGGCGCAGCGGCGTGGATCGGGATCGGGAACGGTCGCATCGTCGGCTTCGCCTTCAATGACAGGGTGGCGATTCAGGGGCTTGTGCGGCGCGCACCGCAATGCCCACCGACGGCGGCCGCGTCGGCGCGGCGGCGAGCAGCGCATCGAGTGCGTCGAGGTAGACATCCCAGTCGCGCAGGCCATCGACCGCGCCGAGGTAGCGGCCGTCGCGCAGCAGCACGAATGCCGGCCAGCGCGCAAAGCCGTAGCGCGCCGCGACGCTGCGCGCCAGCGCGGGCGGCAGCAGCCCGACCCGGAATGCGCCCGGGCGCGTGGCGTGCAGCTCGGGCACGATGACGGCGAGGTCAAGCGTCTCCTTCTGGCGATCGGGCTCGTCGACGAACACCAGCATCGCGGTGCCCGGCTGAGCCAGCCAGGGCTCGAGCGCGCCGGCATCGAGCAGCGCCGCACCGGTCGTCTGCAGCAGTCGCTGCAGCAACGGGTGCAGACGGCCCGCGTCGGCGCTAACCGCCCCGCCGCTCCTGCGATCGCTCCGCGTGAGTCCGACAGATGGGCTGGCAGTTCGGGCTCGCGCGCCACCAGGTCGGCAAAGAAGGCATCGATGTCGTCGTCGCCGGCCAAGGCCGCGGCCAGCGCCGCGCGCGCGGCACGCATCCGCGCCGCTTCGGTCTCGCTCAGCACCTGACGCGCCGCGCCGTGAAACGCCAGCACCCAGCTGCCGGCCGGCTGGGCGCCGATCAGGACCATGTCGATGCGCTCGCGCGTGCCATCGTCGCCGACGCACCAGGCGATGCGGTCGTCGCCGTCCAGCACGCGCAGCGGCACGCCGATGCACATCAGCCGTTCCTCCGCGCCAGGAACCGGATGTCGCCGCTGCGGCAGGCGGCTTCTTCCGAGGGACGCCCCGCTTCATAGCGCGCCAGCGCCAGCGCGTCGGCGGCCAGCGAACGTGCCGGCGGCTTGGCGCGCGGCAGCGCGGCAATGCCCCAGGCGGCGAGCTCGCGCACCGCCAGGTCGACCGCCTGGTCGACGCGCGCACGCACCAGTGGGGTCAGGCTGCCGCCGAGGTCGTCGATCGTCTGCGGCTGCACGCCGATCAGCGTCAGCCGCCGGGGGAATCGGTCGCGCCAGCGCGCCAGCCACAGCAGCTCCTGGAAGCTCGCCTGGTGCAGGCTGAACGCGCGATCGGACCAGGCCGGCACCGCGGCGTCGCGCAACATCTGCAGCGTGCCCGGCGGCAGACCGAAGTCGACGCTGTCGAACACCAACAGGTCGTCGGCCGCGCACACCAGGTCGAGCAGCGCCAGCCCCTGCGTGCCGCCGTCGACCACCGACACGCGCGACGGCAACCGCCAGCGCGCGTGCAGCGCCTCGGCCGCGCGCACGCCAAAACCCTCGTCGGCCCACAGCAGGTTGCCGATGCCCAGCACCAGCACCGCGGGCTCGGCGTCGAGCGCGCCGTCGGCACGTTCACTGACGCGCATCGCGTTCACTTCTTGGCCACCCGCCAGCCGTTGACCATCGTGCTCATCACGGTGGCGCCGGAGAAGATGTCCTCGCGCACCGCCATGTACAGGTGCACGCCGGTGAAGATCACCAGGTACCACATGCCGAGGTGGTGCAGCGTGTGCACGTTCTGGCTGTAGCCGAGCAGCGGCAGCACCCACGACGACACCGCCGTGAAGATCCAGCTCTCGCGCCCCAGGCCCTCGCCGTAGAGCGCGAAGCCGGTCAGGATCATGAACACCGCGCCGAGCACGTACATGAAGAACATCGCCGCCATCGCCAGCGGGTTGTGGCCCTGCCAGGGCAGCGACTCGGGCTCGAGGAACAGGTAGTAGCGCGTCTGGTGGATCAGGCCGCGCCACCAGGCACCGTCGAGCATCTTGACCGGCACGCTGAAGATCTCGCGCGCGAAGCGGTTGCCGAGGAACACCCACACCACGCGCAGCCCGAACATCACCGTGAACACGTACGCCGCGGTGAAGTGCACGAAGCGGATCGTGCCGAAGAAGTAGTGCTCGCTCGCCTCGCCACCCACCGACGGCAGCGGGCTGCCGATCAGGTAGCCGGTGATCGCCAGCACCACCATCGCCAGCGCCATCACCCAGTGCCAGACGCGCACCGGCACCTCCCACACGTACACCGGATACGGCGACCGAGTCTGCATGTCCATGTCAGCCTCCGTGCGCGCGTCAGCGCACCGTGACGCGCGTCAGCTCCTCGCCGGCCGGCGAGATGACGTGCGTCGCGCACGCCAGGCAGGGGTCGAAGCTGTGCAGCGTGCGCAGGATCTCCAGCGGCTGGTCGGGCTTGGCCATCGGCGTGTTGAGCAGCGCGGCCTCGTAGGCGCCGATCTGGCTCTTGGTGTCGCGCGGCCCGGCGTTCCAGGTGGTCGGCACCACGCACTGGTAGTTGTCGATCTTGGTGTCCTTGATGCGGATCCAGTGGCCGAGCGCGCCGCGCGGCGCCTCGCAGTAGCCGGCGCCCTGCGCCTGCGCCGGCCAGCTCCTGGGCTCCCACAGCTCGACGTTGGCGGTAGCGAGGTTGCCGGCCTTCAGGTTGGCCATCAGCTTGTCGAAGAAGTGGCGCATCTTGTGCGCGGCCCACGAGCACTCGAGCCCGCGCGCCGCGGTGCGGCCGAGCGTCGAGAACAGCGCGGTCAGCGGCACGTCGAGCGTCTTGAGCACCTTGTCGACCGGCTCCTTGAATTCGGGCCGGCCCATCGCGTAACCGATCACGTAGCGCGCCAGCGGACCGACTTCCATCGGCTGGCCGCGCCAGCGCGGCGACTTGATCCACGAGTACTTGGCGCTCTCGTCGAGCGAGTCGATCGCGGTCTTGCTGCCCTTGGTGCCGGGGCCGAGCGCGAAGTTGGGCTCGGTGACGCCGTCGAACGGATGCAGGCCCTTCGACTCGTCGCCGTACCTGTACCAGCTGTGGGTGACGAACTCCTGGATCTGCGCGGTGTCCTTCAGGTCGACCGGCTGCACCTCCTTCAGGTTGCCGCCGACGATCGCGCCGCGCGGCATCAGCAGGCTGTTGTTGGAGTCGTCGTTGGCGATGTCGGGAAACTCGCCGTAGGCCAGCAGGTTCTGGCTCGAGAGGCCGCCGCCGATCGCCGCCCAGTCCTTGTAGAACGACGCGATCGCCAGCAGGTCGGGGACGTAGACCTTGTCGATGAAGTCGATGGTGTCGTCGATGATCTTCGACACCAGGTTCAGTCGCTCCATGTTGATCGCGCCGACGGCGCCGGTGGCGTCGAGGTTGATCGAGCACGGCACGCCGCCGACCAGCCAGTTCGGGTGCGGGTTCTTGCCGCCGAACACGGTCTGGATCTTGACGATCTCCTTCTGGAAGTCGAGCGCCTCGAGGTAGTGCGCCACCGCCATCAGGTTGGCCTCGGCCGGCAGCTTGTACGCCGGGTGGCCCCAGTAGCCGTTGCGGAACGGCCCGAGCTGACCCGACTCGACGAACTTGGCCAGTCGCGCCTGCAGATCGCGGAAGTAGCCCGGCGACGACAGCGGCCAGCTGCTGATCGACTGCGCGAGCTCCGAGGTCTTCTTCGGGTCGGCCTTCAGCGCCGACACCACGTCGACCCAGTCGAGCGCGTGCAGGTGATAGAAGTGGACGAGGTGGTCCTGCGCATACAGCGTCGCATGCATCAGGTTGCGGATGATGTTGGCGTTGTCCGGGATCTTGATCTTCAGCGCGTCTTCCACCGTGCGCACCGACGTCAGCGCGTGCGTGCCGGTGCAGACACCGCAGATCCGCTCCACGAACGCCCACGCGTCGCGCGGGTCGCGGCCCTTCAAGATCACTTCGAGGCCGCGCCACATCGTGCCGGTGGACACGGCGTTGCGGATGACGTTGTTCTTGTCGACGTTGACTTCACAGCGCATGTGGCCCTCGATCCGGGTGACCGGATCGACCACGATGCGGCGGCCGCTGTCGTCGAGCTTGAAGCCCTGAGTCTCGTATGCCATGTCGTCTCGTCCCTGCGCGCTCAGTTCGTCGTCTTGTCTTTCGGGGCGGCGGCGCGCTTGAGCGCCGACACCGCCGCGTGCGCCACCACCGCCGCACCCACTACACCGGCGGTGGTGCCGCCGATCCTGTCGGCGCTCGCCTCGATGCCGAACTGATGGATGTTGGTGAGGCGG
>DATIFD010000010.1:0-2231 GCA_035455385.1 Burkholderiaceae bacterium | reverse complement strand
GCTCTTGCGCTCGGTCCCACCAAGGCGAAAGCAATGGGCAAGGAAATCGCCTCCATGCACGACGTCGATCAGATCGAAGCCGCGATGCGCTATCACGAGCGGACCAAGCACCAGTTCAACCGATATGCCGACGGCCCCGCGCAGCTCGATTGGGTGAACCAGCCAAATCCGTTTCGCCGCTACGAGGGCACGCCGCTGATTCACTTGCCCCTGCTTTGCTCCGACGACGAACCGCTGTCGCCCGGATACAGCGAGCTGTACCGTCGCGGTTTGATGCCGAGCGTTCCGCTTACCATCCGCTCGCTCTCGCGATTCTTCCAGTACGCGCTGGCGATTTCCGCGTGGAAGCAGGTCGACACCACTCGCTGGTCGCTGCGTTGCAATCCGTCGAGCGGCAACTTGCATCCGACCGAAGGCTATCTGCTGATCGGTGCGTTGCCCGGACTTGGCGACGCCCCGGCCCTGTACCACTACGCGCCGCACGAGCATGGGCTGGAGCGGCGCGCGGTCTGCGGCGAACCGCTATTCGCGGCGCTGATGCGTGAGTTCCCGGCGCACTCGCTGCTCGTCGGTCTTTCGTCGATCCATTGGCGTGAGGCGTGGAAGTACGGCGAGCGCGCATTCCGCTATTGCCAGCATGACGTGGGACACGCGATTGGCACATTGCGGTTCGCTGCTGCGACCTTGGGCTGGAGCGCGGCGCTGCTGCACGGTTTGGCCGACCAGACGATTGAAGACTTGCTCGGACTGAACCGGGCCGAGGATTTCGCGGGTGCAGAGCGCGAGCACCCGGCTGCCGTGCTGGCGGTCTGGCCGACCAACCCAGCCAAGGACGGGCAGGCGGGTTCGCCGCGCATCATTCCGCGACGCCTCGATCCAGCGCTTGCACACCAAATGACCCGGGAGCGTTGGCAAGGTGCCGCCAACCGCCTCAGCCGCGACGAACCGGTGCGCTGGGCGGTCATCGACGAAGTCGCAGCCGCAACACGAAAGCCTGCAACCGAGGCGCAAGGGCTCGAGGCGCCTGCAACTGCGGTGGTCGGGAGCAGCGGTCACGCAAGCGCCGACGAGCCCACCGCGGGACGGATCGTTCTGCAACGGCGAAGTCTGCAGGCTTGCGACGGCCGGACCTTGATCACGGCCGAACGCTTCTATCGGATGCTCGCGCGGGTGATGCCGCGCGTCGACTTGCCAGCCAGCCAGCGCCCGGTTCCTTGGGACACGATAGCCTGGGATCCGACGATCCACCTCGGATTGTTCGTGCATCGCGTCAATGGGCTCGAGCCCGGGCTGTACCTGCTCGCTCGTGATCCAGACGAGACAGACAAGCTGCGGCGCGCGATGCACCAACGATTCGCCTGGACATCGCCGCCGGGCTGCCCGGTGGACCTGCCTTTGCGCCTGCTCGAGCCCGGCGATGCGCGGCGGCTGGCGACACAACTCAGCTGCCACCAGGACATCGCAGGCGACGGCGCGTTTTCACTGGCCATGCTCGCCGAGTACCAGGAAGCGTTGTTCACGCACGGAGCCTGGTTCTATCGGCGGCTGTTCTGGGAGGCGGGGCTGATCGGGCAGGTCCTTTATCTCGAGGCCGAGGCAGCGGGTGTGCGCGCCACCGGCATCGGTTGCTTCTTCGACGACCCGGTGCATCGGGTGTTCGGTCTCGAGGATCTCGCATTCCAGTCGATCTATCACTTCACCGTTGGCGGCCCGGTCGACGACCATCGCCTGACCACGCTGGCGCCGTACGAGACGCGCAGCCACGCTCAGGAGCGCGGCATCGACTTACCGTGAACGACGGGGTCACCACAGGGCACCTACCAGCGACTCCTCGTCGAGTACGACATCAAGTTGCCGCGAAGGCCACCTGGGTGGCACCGAAGAGTCCGACGAAGGTCCATGAGCCGGCGAACGAGGCCACCGCATCGGCGGCGCGCTGGCCTCGGCTCGCTGGGTGTCGACGAAGGCGTTGGCACTAGCCCGCCGGCCCGTCTGGCGCCGGCGGCGCCGCTTCGCGCCGGCGCCAAACCAGGTAACGCCGCATCAGCGGCTGTGCAGTCACACCGTGCGCGACGATCGACGCCGCCACTGTCCACAGCGTCAGCGACACCAGGGTATCGGCCACGTGCGCGTCCAGGCCGTGGCGCAACGCGAACAGCAGGTAGAAGACTGAGCCGATGCCGCGAATGCCAAACCAACCGATCAGGGTGCATTGCGGCAGCGTGAGCCGC
>DATIFD010000009.1:0-9109 GCA_035455385.1 Burkholderiaceae bacterium | reverse complement strand
GCTGGGCACGCGCGAGGGAGAACGCTGGTGAGGCCCAGGGCCTGGCCGGTCACAATTGCTGGAGTGAAGATGTCCGACGATTCACCGCATCCCCCGCACGCGAAGCATGATGACGAGCGATGGGCCGCGCTGTCGGCGCTGGTCGACGGCGAGGCGGGCGCCCAGGCGCAGGAGCGCTGCCTGGCCCTCTGGGCCGAGGAGGCCGGCGCGCGCGCGCGCTGGCGGCACTACCAACTGATCGGCGACGTCCTTCGCTCGCGCGAGCTGGCAAGCGGCGACGCCCACGACGAGGCGTTTCTGTCGGCGCTGCGTGCGCGCATGGCGCGCGAGCCGGCGCTGTTGCGGCCAAAGACGGCCATCCTGCGGCGCCTGCGTTCATGGGCCGCGCCCATGGCAGCCACCGCGGGTGTCGCCGCGGTGGCCGGCGTGGTGGTGATGCTTCGCACGGCTCCCGAGGGTGGCGATGCCGTGCAGGTGGCCGCGCGACCGGCTGCCGCGCAGCCGATCGTGGTTTCGGCGCCGGTGGTTGCGCAGGGCCTGCAGCCGGTGAATGGTCGGTTGATCCGCGATGCGCGCCTCGACCGCTATTTCGCCGCGCACCGCCAGAGCGCGACCGGCACCGCGCTGCAGATGCCCGGCAGCATGGTGCGCAGCGTCGACACCATCGTGCTGGAGGATCGGTGATCGCCTTTCGACGGTCCCTGTCCAGTTGGCTTTGGGCGGTGGGCGTGGCGGCGGTGTGGCCCGCCGCGCACGCGCAGAACGCAGCGTCGTCGCCGAACAGCGAAAGGCCGAGCGATGTGCGCTCGTGGATGGCGCGTGTGCAGCGCGCGGCGACCACGCTCAACTACAAGGGTACGCTGGTCTCCACTGCGGGCGGCGTGGTGTCGAGCTCGCGCGTCGCCCACTATTGCGAAGGCAAGGAGCGCTACGAGCGCATCGACGCGCTCGACGGCGAGGCGCGACAGGTGCTGCGCCACAACGACATCACGCAGACCCTGTGGCCGCGAGCCCGTGTCGCGGTGATCGAGCAGCGTCTGACCATGCCGGACTTCCCTGGCCTGCCCCCGGCCGACGCGCGCTCGGACGACTCGTACGAGTTGCGTGTCCTGGGCACCGAGCGGGTGGCGGGCTACGAGGCGCAGGTGCTGCTGTTCAAGCCGCGCGACACGCACCGGTTCGCCCAGCGCCTCTGGGCGGAGCAATCGAGCGGACTGATGCTGCGCGCCGACGTGGTGGGCACGCGCGGTGAGGTGATCGAGTCGGCATCGTTCTCCGACGTGCTCATCGGCGGCAAGCCCAATTCCGAGCAGGTGACGCATGCGATGCGCAAGCTCGACGGCTACCGGATCGTGCGTCCGATCGCGGTGCGCACCAAGCTGGAGGCCGAAGGGTGGGCCGTGGCGCGGCCGGTGCCCGGGTTCCAGCTGGTCGGATGCATGCGCCGCGAGCTCGGGACGCTCGAGGAGCCGCCGACGGCCACGAGCACGCAGGTGCTGATGGCGGTCTTCTCGGATGGACTGACACACGTGTCGGTGTTCGTCGAGCCCTACGACGCCGAACGCCACAGGCCGGTGGCCACCAGTCTGGGGGCGACCCACACAGTGATGACCCGGTCCGGCGACTGGTGGATCACCGCGGTGGGCGACGTGCCGATGGCCACCGTGCAGCTCTTCTCGTCGGCTTTGGAGCGGCGCCGCTGACGAGCGCGCCGCGCGCCACAATCCCCTTGTTTTTCGGCTCGCTGCCCTCATCCGGGCTGCCAAGGTCTGTATGAGGTTTCGCATGCATTCACCACGGGCTCCTTTCAGTGTCAGCCTGCGCCGGCGCGCGACGGCCGTTGCGCTGGCCGCGTGCCTTGGCGCGGGCGGCTGGGCCGCAGCGACCACCGCGCGGGCGCAGACGCAGGGCCAGTTGCCCGACTTCACCGAGCTGGCCGAGAAGTGGAGCCCCTCGGTGGTCAACATCCGCACGCTCGAGCGCGGTCGATCCAGCTCGATGGGCGAAGTCGACCCCAACATCGAGGAGTTCTTCCGCCGCTTCGGCATTCCGCTGCCGAACCGCCCCGATTCGCGCCGCGGGCCGCGCGGCGACGAGGAGCCGCAGCAGCGCGGTGTCGGTTCGGGCTTCATCCTGAGCAACGACGGGTACGTGATGACCAACGCGCACGTCGTCGACGGCGCCGACGAGGTGGTCGTGACGCTCACCGACAAGCGCGAATTCAGGGCGCGCATCGTCGGCTTCGACAAGCGCACCGACGTGGCGGTGGTCAAGATCGACGCCACCGGGTTGCCCGCCGTGCGCATCGGCGACGTCGGCAAGCTCAAGGTCGGCGAGTGGGTGGTGGCGATCGGCTCGCCGTTCGGCCTGGAGAACACGGTGACCGCCGGCATCATCAGCGCCAAGCAGCGCGACACGGGTGACTACCTGCCGTTCATCCAGACCGACGTCGCCATCAACCCGGGCAATTCCGGTGGCCCGCTGCTCAACATGCGCGGCGAGGTGGTCGGCATCAACTCGCAGATCTACAGCCGCTCCGGTGGCTTCATGGGCATCTCGTTCTCGATTCCGATCGACGAGGCGATGCGCGTGGCCGATCAGTTGCGAGCCAATGGTCGCGTGATCCGCGGACGCATCGGTGTCACCATCGCGCCCGTCACCAAGGAGGTGGCGGAGTCGATCGGCCTCGGCAAGCCGATGGGCGCATTGGTGCAGAACGTGGAATCCGGCGGACCGGCCGAAAAGGCCGGCATCGAGCCGGGCGACATCATCGTCAAGGTCGACGGCAAGGCGGTCGACAAGTCCGGCGACCTGCCCCGCATCGTCGGCGCGACCAAGCCCGGCAGCCGTTCGACGGTGCAGGTATTTCGGCGCGGGGCGACGCGCGACCTCCAGGTCACGGTGGCGGAGTTCGAGGCCGACCGGCCTGCGCGCCGGGCCCAGGCGGAGCCGGGCGCCAGCGCGCCGCAGACGAAGACGGTGCTCGGCCTGAGCGTCTCCGATCTCTCCGATGCGCAGAAGCGCGAGCTCAAGATCAAGAGCGGCGTGCGCGTCGAGGCCGTCGAAGGCGCCGCAGCCCGCGCGGGCCTGCACGAGGGGGACGTGATCCTGGCCATCGACAACACCGAGGTCACCGACGCCAAGCAATTCCTGTCGATTGCCACCAACGCCGAAAAATCGCGTGCGGTGAGCGTGATGGTCAAGCGCGGCGAGTTCGTCAACTACCTCGTGATCCGGCCGAGCCGCTGACCGAACGCGGCGATAAGCCCCGCGTCGCAGTAGGAGAACGGGGGCGGTCAGTTTCAGCATTGCGGAAGCAGGGCCGTGGCCGAGGCCCAGATGGGATCCGGGCTCATCGACGTCCCGGGGAGCCGATAGTGAGTTCTAGCTATCGCCGGCAGGCCACGGATTGGGTTGGCGGCCAGCTAGAATCCAGGCGCCGAACAGCCCGGATTTCCGTTTCCGGTCAGGATTTCAAGCTTCGTACGGGATCTGAAAACTCTGTGGATAAGCTGTTGATTGAGTAGCGATGTTGGTGCCCCGCAACGAGCCAAAATCAAGCATTGGCGCGGCTCTCCGCTGGGGCCTTTTGGCTACAATGAAGGCCCAACAAGCAGTTGCCATACGTTTTGTTGGAAGGCGCGTCATCTCTTGGACGTGCCTTTTTTTTGTTCGCGGCACGGCCCTTCGAGCCTTCACATCGCTGCGCGATGTGAGCCTCTTACGCAACGGCTCTGCCGTTGTGACTGGCCCGCCAGCACCTTGACTGCATGGACCACATCCGGAATTTCTCGATCATTGCCCACATCGACCACGGCAAGAGCACGCTGGCCGATCGGATCATCCAGCGATGCGGCGGGCTCAGTGATCGCGAAATGGAAGAGCAGGTGCTCGATTCGATGGATCTCGAGCGCGAACGCGGCATCACCATCAAGGCGCAGACCGCGGCACTGCAGTACACCGCGCGCGACGGACGCACCTACAACCTCAACCTGATCGACACGCCCGGCCACGTCGACTTCAGCTATGAGGTCAGCCGCTCGCTGTCGGCGTGCGAGGGTGCGCTCCTGGTGGTCGACGCGTCCCAGGGGGTCGAGGCGCAGACGGTGGCGAATTGCTACACCGCACTCGATCTGGGCGTCGAGGTGGTGCCGGTGCTCAACAAGATGGACCTGCCCCAGGCCGACCCTGACACCGCGCGCGCCGAAATCGAGGACGTGATCGGCATCGACGCCAGTGGCGCGATCCCGTGTTCGGCCAAGACCGGCATGGGGTTGGACGAGATTCTCGAGGCGGTGATCCATCGCATGCCGCCGCCGCGCGGCAAGCCCGACGGGCCGCCTCGGGCGATGATCGTCGACAGCTGGTTCGACAACTACGTCGGTGTCGTGATGCTGGTGCGGATGGTCGATGGGTCGCTCTCGAGGGGCGAGCGCATCCGGCTGATGGCCACCGACGCCTGCTACGGCATCGAGCAGCTCGGCGTGTTCACCCCGAAGGCGCAGCCGCGCGACATCTTGCGTGCCGGCGAGGTCGGCTTCGTGATCGCCGGCATCAAGGAGCTGCACCACGCCAAGGTCGGCGACACGCTGACGCTGGAAAAAAAGCTGCCCAACAACGCCGGTCCGGCCAGAGAACCGCTGCCCGGCTTCAAGGAGATCCAGCCGCAGGTGTTCGCCGGGCTGTATCCGGTGGAGGCGAGCGAGTACGAGTCGCTGCGCGATGCGCTGGACAAGCTCAAGCTCAACGACAGCTCGCTGCGCTTCGAGCCCGAGGTCAGCCAGGCGCTGGGGTTCGGCTTTCGATGCGGCTTCCTCGGCCTGTTGCACATGGAGATCGTGCAGGAGCGGCTGGAGCGCGAGTTCGACCAGGATCTGATCACCACCGCGCCGTCGGTCGTGTACGAAGTCGAGCTCAACGACGGCAACGTCCTGCGCGTCGAGAACCCGTCGAAGTTGCCGGATCCGGGCCGCATCCGCGAGATCCGCGAGCCGATCGTCACCGTGCACCTGTACATGCCGCAGGACTGCGTGGGCCCGGTGATGACGCTGGCGAACCAGAAGCGCGGCATCCAGATCCAAATGTCCTACCACGGCCGCCAGGTGCACCTGACTTACGAGCTGCCGCTGGCCGAGATCGTGCTCGACTTCTTCGACAAGCTGAAGTCGGTGTCGCGCGGCTACGCGTCGATGGACTACGAATTCAAGGAGTACCGCGCCGCAGACGTCGTCAAGGTCGACATGCTGATCAACGGCGACCGCGTCGACGCGCTGTCGGTCATCGTGCACCGCAGCCAGAGCCAGTTCCGCGGCCGCGAGGTGGTGGCCAAGATGCGCAAGATCATCCCGCGCCAGATGTACGACGTGGCGATCCAGGCATCCATCGGCGCCCACATCATCGCGCGCGAAGACGTCAAGGCGCTGCGCAAGAACGTGCTGGCAAAATGCTACGGCGGCGACATCACGCGCAAGCGCAAGCTGCTCGAAAAACAAAAGGCGGGCAAGAAACGGATGAAGCAGATCGGGACCGTCGAGGTGCCGCAGGAAGCCTTCCTTGCGATCCTGCAGGTCGATGACTGATCGCGCTCGCCCAGAGTCCGCCTCACGCGCCCGCGCGGCGCCCACCCTCGAAAAGAACCGTCCAAGATTCATGAGTGCATTGACAGCGATCCTGTATGCCGTGCTGGCCATCTACCTGGGCGGGTGGTACGCCGACCAGTGGATCGGCAACTTCTCGCTGCTGCTGTTCGTGCTGACGGTCGTGACGCTGGGCTACTGGCTGGCCGAGCGCTTCCACTTCAAGCCGGCCCGCGAGGCTGCCGCTGCCGCGGTGGAGAGCCAGTACGCGCAGCGCCGTGCGCAGCTGGCCACGCAGGGCATCACCCAGGTCGACGGCAACTTGCAGGACGCCAAGGCGCGCGTGCTGGCGCAGCCGTGGTGGCTCGATTGGACCGCGGGCCTGTTCCCGGTGATCCTGATCGTCTTCCTGCTGCGCTCGTTCCTGTTCGAGCCGTTCAAGATCCCGTCGGGCTCGATGGTCCCCACGCTGACCGTCGGAGACCTGATCCTGGTCAACAAGTACCACTATGGCGTGCGGCTGCCGGTGATCAACAGGAAGATCATCGCCAACCACGACCCGCAGCGCGGCGACGTGGTGGTGTTCCGCTACCCCGTGGACCCTCGCGTCGACTACATCAAGCGGGTGGTCGGCGTGCCGGGCGACGAGGTGGCGTACCTGAACCAGCGGTTGACCATCAATGGCAAGCAGGTCGAGGTCAAGCCGCAGGGCGAGTACTACGACGACGAGGCCAAGCGCTACTTCCCTCAGTTTCTGGAGCACCTGGGCGGGGTCGAGCACCGCATCTTGGTCGACCCGAACCGTGCGGCCTATTACGGCGGCAGCGATTCGCGGCAGTTTCCCTTTGCGCAGAACTGTCGTTACTCGGCCGAGGGCGTTGTGTGCAAGGTTCCCGCCGGCCACTACTTCATGATGGGCGACAACCGCGACAATTCACAGGACTCGCGGTTCTGGGGTTTCGTTCCCGACCAGAACATCGTCGGCAGAGCCTTCTTCGTTTGGATGAATTTCGGTAATCTCCGCCGCATTGGTTCATTCCAATGACGGGGGCGGGAAAGGGGTCTGGCATGGGTTCTTCGCGTCGCCGGGGCGCGCAGCGCGGCATCAGCCTGATCGGGCTGCTGTTCTGGGCCATCTTCATCGGATTCCTCGCCTACGTGGCCATCCGCGTCCTGCCGACGCTGAACGAGTACTTCACGATCCAGAGCGCGGTCAACAAGATCGCGGCCTCCAACCCCACCACCGTGGGCGAGATCCGCGTCCAGTTCGACAAGCAGAAGGACATCGAATACTCGATCTCGTCGATCTCCGGCAAGGACCTCGACATCACCAAAGAGAACGACAAGATCGTCATCCGGTTCGCCTACGACAAGGAACTGGAGCTGATCGCGCCGGTCTACCTGCTCATCAAGTTCGAAGGCCGTTCACGCTGACGCATGGATTCGCGGCTCGATGCGCTGCAGAAACGCCTGGGCTACACCTTCTCCGAACAGGCGCTGCTGACGCGCGCCCTCACGCACCGCAGTTTCGGCGCCGACCACAACGAGCGGCTGGAGTTTCTCGGCGACGCGGTGCTGAACCTCGCTGTGTCGAGCCTGCTGTTCGAGCGCTTCGGCGGCTCCGACGAAGGCGACCTCACGCGCGTGCGGGCGCACCTGGTGCGTGAGGAGAGCCTGCACCGTACCGCGCTGGCGCTGGGCCTGCCCGACGTGATGCGATTGTCGGAGGGCGAGGCGCGCGGCGGCGGCGCCCAGCGGCCCTCGATCCTGGCCGATGCGGTCGAGGCGCTGATCGGCGCCGCCTATCTCGATGGCGGATTCGACCGCGCGCTGGAGCTGGTGCGGCGTCTGTTCGGCGACGTCATCGCGGCCGGCGAGGCCCACGCCTGGACCAAGGATGCCAAGACCGAGCTGCAGGAGTGGCTACAGGCGCGGCGGCTTGCCGTGCCCGTCTACCGCATCGTCGGCACGACGGGCCAGGCGCACGCGCAGACGTTCGAGGTCGAATGCGCGATTCCGGCTCTGTCGCTGGCCGAGACCGGGCACGGCCGCTCGCGCCGCGTCGCCGAACAGGAGGCGGCGCGTCGGTTGCTCGACGCGCTGAAGGCCAGCGACCGGCCCGGCGGCCCGCTGCGATCCTAGGACATGGCCCCCGCACATGCCGGGGTCGCGGCCCCTCGCAGGGGCTCGTCGCCGGCTCGAGACGGCCGCGTCGCCCGGGCATGACCGACGCGACCACGCGCTGCGGCACGGTGGCGATCGTCGGCCGGCCCAACGTCGGCAAGTCGACGTTGATGAACGCGTTGGTGGGGCAGAAGATCAGCATCACGTCGCGCAAGGCGCAGACCACCCGGCACCGCATCGTCGGCGTGCGCACCCGCGGCGCCACGCAGTTCGTGTTCGTCGACACGCCCGGCTTCCAGACGCGGCACGCGCAGGCGCTCAATCGCAACCTGAACCGGGCCGTGCGCAGTTCGCTGGCCGACGTCGACCTCGTGCTGCTGGTGGTCGAGGCGGGCCGCTTCGGCAAGGACGACCGGGACGTCGCGGCGCTGCTGCCCGAGCGCGTGCCGGCGATCCTGGTGGCCAACAAGCTTGACGCGGTGCACCGGCGCGCCGACCTGCTGCCGTGGCTGCAGGCGCTGCCGCAGCAGCATGCGTTTGCCGAGTACGTGCCGATGTCGGCGACCCGGGGCGCCGATGTCGAGCGGTTGCTCGACATCATCGAGCCCCACCTGCCACAGCGGCCGTGGCTGCACGACGCCGACGTGCTCACCGACCGCAACGAGCGATTCCTGGCTGCCGAGATCGTGCGCGAGAAGCTGTTTCGCCTGACCGGTGACGAACTGCCGTACACCTCGACGGTGGTGCTCGACCGCTTCGAGGACTGGCAGCGCGGGGCCGCGGCCAAGGCGCGGCGTCGACCGGGCGCGCCGCGCCGCCAGGTGCACATCGCCGCCACCATCGTCGTCGAACGCGACGCGCACAAGGGCATCGTCATCGGCGCCGGCGGCGAGCGTTTGAAGCGCATCGGCACCGAGGCGCGGCACGAGCTGCAGCACCTGCTCGACGCGCAGGTCCACCTCGCGCTTTGGGTGCAGGTGCGCTCGGGCTGGGCCGACGACGAGCGCCACCTGCACAGCTACGGCATCGAATGAGCACCGGTGTGGCCGACCCGAACACCGCCGCTGGCGCGGCGCGGCGGACGTCGATCGCCGGCCAGGGCGCCTTCGTGCTGCACAGCTACGACTGGAGCGAGTCGAGCCTGATCGTCGAGCTGTTCGCGCGCGAAGCCGGGCGCGTCGTGGCGGTGGCCAAGGGAGCGAAGCGCCCGACCTCGCAGCTGCGGGCCGTGCTGATGCCGTTCCAGCTCGTGCTCGTGCAGTTCGCGCGCAGCAAGAGCGAGGGCACGGAGGTGCGCACGCTGCGCCACGCCGAGTGGGGCGGCGGCGACGTCGCCGTCTGGCACGGCGCAGGATGGTTCTCGGGCTTCTACCTCAACGAGCTGCTGCTGCGACTGCTGGCGCGCGACG
>DATIFD010000008.1:0-2515 GCA_035455385.1 Burkholderiaceae bacterium | reverse complement strand
GATCGTGCTGCCGCCGCCTTCGGTCATGCCGTAGTACTCGGTGAGCGCGCCGGGCCAGCGGCGCAGCACCTCGGCCTTCAGCTCGGCGCGAAACGGCGCGCTGGTGCACGCTTTGAACCGGAAGCTCGAAAGATCGTGCCGGTCGAAGTCGGGCCAGGCCATCAGGCGCTGGTACTGCACGGGCACCAGCATCGTGTGCGTCGCGCGGTGCTTCTCGGCCAGAGCGAGGTAAGCCGCGCAATCGAACTTCGACATCAGCACCAGCGAGCCGCCGCGCGCCAGCGTCGGGATCACCACCACGAGCGTGGTGTTGGAGTACAGCGGCGTGGCGATCAGCGTCACCGTGTCGGTGCCGTAACCGCCGGCCTCGGCGCGGCGGATCTGCGACCAGCGCATCGCGTGCGACTGCACGATGCCCTTGGGCGTGCCGGTAGTGCCCGACGAGTAGATGATGTTGAATGCCCACTCGCGCTCGATCGTCACCGGCCGCGGTGTGCTGCCCGGTGGCATCAGCCAGTCGGCGAGCCGTGCATCGCCGTCAAACGACTCATCAAGCCGGATGCGCCGCACGTCGCCGGTGAGCAAGGCGGGCACCGCATGCGCGTTCGGTGCGTCGAGAAAGAGATGCCGCGCACCGGCGTCGGCCGTCATGCCGGCGATCTGCGCCGGCGTGCTGCTCGGTGCCAGCGGCGCCACCGCCAGGCCCGCGCGCAGCGCGCCCATGAACAGCACCACGTAGGCGTTGTTGGCGTAGGCGCAGATCGCGATCGTGTCGCCCGGCTTGGCGCCGTCGCGCTGCAGCGTGGCGGCCACGCGGTCCATCAGCGCGTCCAGCGCGGCGTAGTCCATCGTGCCGGTGGCGTCGATCAATGCGGTCGCCTGCGGCCGCGCGCGCGCATGCGCGCGAATCAGGTCGGGCAGCGCGTTGAAGTCGGGCAGCGGCTCGGACGCCGGGTGAGCGGTGGTGGATGCAGCGGTGACCATGGCGGCATTGTCGCGCGCGTCAGCGCGCGGCCGCGGCGATCGCTGCCGGCTCGTGGGGTGCGGCAGCCGGCTGCAGACCGTGAAACAGCGGCATGGCGTACAGCTCGAAGGCGTTGCCAGGGCCCACGCCGGGCACCCAGCGCTGCAGTTCGGCAGCCGCGTTGACGACGCCGTTGATCACCTGCGCCGCGATCGACGGATCGACGATGCGCAGGCTGCCGTCGCGCATGCCGTCGACCACCAGCGCCGCGAAGCGCTCGCCGAGGCGGCCCATCGTGCGCCGGGTGTCGTCGCGGATCGCCGCCGGCAGCCCGGTCCACGCGGTCACGCGCAGCAGCGGGCCGTGCGGCGACATCTGGTAGTCGAGCAGCGCGCGGCACGCGATCGCCAGGCGATCGAGTCCGCTGCCGGGCGTCGCGAGCGCGGCGCTCTGCGCGGCGCGCACCACCGCGAAGGTGCGCTCGAAGCACGCGCCGATCAGCTCCTCCTTGGTTTCGTGGTGGTGATAGAAGGAGCCCTTGGTCAGGCGCAACTCGGCGGCGATGCGGTCGACCGACGCGCCGCGGTAGCCGTACTCGTTGACCAGCCGCGTCGCCGCGCGCAGGTAGGCGACACGCGTGGCGGTGACGTCATCGCCCTCGGTTGCGAGCAGCGGCGTCGGTGCGGACGCCGAGGCACCGGCCGACAAGACGGGACGCGCCGCGCGCGCGAGGCCGAGCCACACGATGTCGGCGATCTGCGCCGCGACGCGGGCGTAGTCGGCCGGCTCGTGGCGCGCGATCCACGCGCGTGCCCACGACACGGTCGACAGCAGCAGGTGTGCGCGTGCATTGCGTTGCGCCGCCTCGAGGCGCGGCGCGTCGGGCGCGTCGAGCAGGCCGCGCACGCGGCGGAACATCTGCGTGTAGGCGGCCATCATCGGCTCGCGCTGCGGCGGCGCCAGCGACAGCAGGTCGGAGAACACGATCAGTTCGGCGTGCCGGCCCTCGGCGATGTCGGCCAGCAGCCCGAGGTAGCCCACCAGCAGCGCGCGGATGCGCAGCGCCAGCTCGCGCTCGCGCGCGGCGACATCGACCACCGCGTTGAGTCCGTCCATCGCACGCTGCAGGCAGGCGCACGCGAGATCTTCCTTCTTGCGGTAGTAGTAGGTGAGGCTGTTGGTCGCCAGGCCGACGCTCTGCGCCAGCTGCGACAGCAGGCCGCCCTTGATGCCGTGCTGGTTGAACAGCCGCGCCGCGCCGTCGAGGATCGCCTCGCGCTTGTCCTGGAAGCGTTCGGTGGTCGCCTTCTCGCTCACTGAACTACCCCGTGCACCGCGGGACTCGCGCTGTGCAGCGGCCTGGCACGCTCATGCGCTCACCGTCGCTGCGATCGGCACCATCGTCTTGCCGCCGTGCAGATGGCACGCCACCGCGCGGCCGGCGCCGACCTCGACCAGCGCAGGATCGCGCTCGCGGCAGATCGCCATCGCGCGCGGGCAGCGCGGGTGAAACCGACAGCCGCTCGGCGGCTGCATCACGCTGGGCACCTC
>DATIFD010000007.1:0-2492 GCA_035455385.1 Burkholderiaceae bacterium | reverse complement strand
CTTGTGCAGGTGCTTGTGCACCACCTTCACCACGGCGCGGCGGCCGGGCGACGTGGGCTTGACTTTGATGACGGCCATTTAAGCGGCCTCCCCGGAGAAGTTGAGCTGCTGGCCTTCCTTCAGCGACACGTACGCCTTCTTGACGTGGTCGCGGCGGCCGATCGAACGCCCGAAGCGCTTGGTCTTGCCCTTCACGTTGACGATCTGCACCGAGGCGACCTCGATCTTCTGCGCCGCGAACATCAGCTCGACCGCGGCCTTGATCTCGGGCTTGGTGGCGTTGCGCAGCACCTTGAACAGCACCTGGTTGTGCTTTTCCCCGACACGGGTGGCCTTCTCGGACACGATCGGTGCCACCAGGATCTGCGCCAGGCGGCTCTCGTCGAATCTGGGCTTCGCAATGGGAGCGGGGGCAGCCGTGCTCATGCGTACATCTCCTTCAGCTGCTCGATCGCGCCCTTGGTGACCAGCACCTTCTTGTAGAACACCAGCGACAGCGGATCGGCGTAGCGCGGCTCGACCACCAGCACGTTGGCCAAGTTGCGCGACGCGAGTGCGAGGTTCTCGTCGACGCTGTCGGCGATCACCATGACCGATTGGAGGCCCATGGCCTTGAGTTTGGCCGCCAGCAACTTGGTCTTCGGCGCGTCGACCTTCAGCGTGTCGACCACGGCCAGGCGGCCATCGCGCGCCAGCTGCGACAGGATCGACGCCATGCCGGCGCGGTACATCTTCTTGTTCAGCTTGTGGCTGAAGTTCTCGTCGGGGCTGTTCGGGAACGTGCGGCCACCGCCACGCCACAGCGGCGAGCTGGTCATGCCCGCGCGGGCGCGGCCCGTGCCCTTCTGGCGCCACGGCTTTTTCGTGCTATGCCTGACGGCCTCGCGGTTCTTCTGCGCCCGCGTGCCTTGGCGCGCGTTGGCCTGGAACGCCACCACCACCTGATGCACCAGCGCTTCGTTGTAGTCGCGCGCGAACACCGTGTCGGGCGCGTCGACCTTGGCGGTCGCCTGGCCTTGTTCGTTCAGGAGCTCGAGTTGCATCACTTGGCTCCCTTCTTGGCCCGCTCTCGCACCGCCGGATGCACCGTGACGAAGCCGCTCTTGGACCCCGGCACCGCACCCTTGACGAGCAGCAGCGAACGTGCCTCGTCGACGCGCACGACGTCGAGGTTCTGCGTCGTGACGGTCTCGTCGCCCATGTGGCCGCTCATGCGCTTGCCCGGAAACACACGGCCCGGATCCTGCGCCATCGAGATCGAGCCCGGCACGTTGTGCGAGCGGCTGTTGCCGTGCGATGCGCGCTGCGAGCTGAAGTTGTGCCGCTTGATGGTGCCGGCGAAGCCCTTGCCGATCGACGTGCCTTGCACGTCGACCTTTTGGCCGGCAGCGAACAGCGTGACCGGCACGGTGGCGCCCGGCTTGTACTGGCCGGCCACCTCGGCCGACACCCGGAACTCGCGAAGCAACTCGCCGGCTTCGACGCCAGCCTTGGCCAGGTGCCCGGCTTCGGGCTTGTTGACGCGTGAGGCCTTGCGCGACCCGAAGGCCACCTGCAAGGCGTTATAGCCGTCGGTCGCCTCGGTCTTGACCTGCGTGACGCGGTTGTTGGACACGTCCAGCACCGTCACAGGCACGGCATCGCCGTCGTCCGTGAAGATGCGCATCATGCCCACCTTGCGGCCCAGCAAGCCGAGACGATGGCCGTGTTCGGCAGTCGTCATGGTTGTTCTCCAGCACCGGAATCCGGCGCCTTTGTTTCACATGCCCGACATCGATTGGCCGGGCTGGTTGGGTCGCCGCCGCCGGCCTTAGGCCATTGACAGCAGCGAGCCGGCAAGTATAGCCGATGCGGACTGTGACCGCACCGGCTGCCTGCCGGCGCCGATCACTGCAACTTGATCTCGACGTCGACGCCCGCAGGCAGATCGAGCTTCATCAGCGCGTCGACCGTCTTGTCGGTCGGGTCGACGATGTCCATCAGGCGCTGGTGCGTGCGGATCTCGAACTGGTCGCGGCTCGTCTTGTTGACGTGCGGCGAGCGCAGGATGTCGAACCGCTGCTGGCGGGTCGGCAGGGGCACGGGGCCCTTGACGATCGCGCCGGTGCGCTTGGCGGTGTCGACGATCTCGAGCGCCGACTGGTCGATCAGCTTGTAGTCGAATGCCTTCAAGCGGATCCTGATCTTCTGTTTGGTCATGATGCTTCCTAAAGAGCGAATATGTCGCGGCCCCTAGGGCCGCAACGCACAGATCGTGAGGGCCTGGCGCCAATGCCGCCGAGCGCCCCAAGGCATTGGCGAACCCCCTCGGGGGGTGGGTGCCGGGCGGGCCCGAAAGGGCCCATACCTATTCGATGATCTTTGCCACGACGCCGGAGCCGACGGTGCGTCCGCCTTCGCGGATGGCGAAGCGCAGGCCCTCTTCCATCGCGATCGGGGCGATCAGCTTGACGGTGATGCTGACGTTGTCCCCGGGCATCACCATCTCCTTG
>DATIFD010000006.1:0-4682 GCA_035455385.1 Burkholderiaceae bacterium | reverse complement strand
TGCGACCGTGCGACTTGGCCCAATAGACGGCGCGGTCGGCGCGCTCGAAGGCCATGTTCGAGCTGTCGCCGGGGCGCACTTCGGTGAACCCGATCGATACCGTGATGCGGCCCACCTGCGGGAACGCATAAGCCTCTGTGGCCGCGCGCAGCCGCTCGAACGCACGCGTGGCGTGGCGCTGGCCTGCGCAGCGCAGCAGCACGACGAACTCCTCGCCGCCGAAGCGGTACAGCCGATCGTGGAAGCGGAAGCTGGCGCGCATCAGGCGCGACAGCAGAAGCAGCACTTCGTCGCCGATCAGGTGACCGTGCCGGTCGTTGACCTGCTTGAAGTGATCGATGTCGATGATGCCCATGTAGGCCTGTGTGCAGCGCCGCTCGCGACGTGCCTCCGACATCGGATGTCCCTGGCCGGCGACGGTGCACGCCTTGTAGAAGGCATCGTCGAAGGTCTTGCGGTTGAGCAATCCGGTCAGCATGTCGCGCTCGCTGTAGTCGAGCAGGCCCTGCACGTTGCGGTACACGCGCAGCATGCTGCTGACCGTGCGCAGCTGCTCGGCGTCGAGGTCGGTGCGGGTCTCGATCTCCAGCACGCCGATCGCGTCGAGATCGGTTAGCAGCGGAAAGCAGGTGATGTGCGTGGCCCCTGGAACCTCGATCGGCTCGTGCTTGCGCAGACACTCCAGCCGCGCAGGAAAGGCGTCGAGCTTGGGCAGCTCGTCGAGCTCGACCCACATCGAGTCGGCGCTCGCCGCCACGTCGCCTTCGGCCAAGCGGGCGCGGACGAGCCAGCGCTGCTGCTTGCCTTCGCCGACGCAGTGGCACACCGTGACCGCGATCGGCTGCAGCAGATCGCGCAACACGCCCACCAGCGTGGTGTCGAGCACATCCCGGTCGCGAAAGCCGGTCAGCTCGGCCAGGTGTTCGGTGACGGGGGGCATGCCGGCTTGTCGTCGTTGCGCTCGGCGGGCCGCTGCGAACGCTCAGGCGTTCAGCGCAGAGGCCTTGGCGTACCGCGCCACCAGCGACAGCAGGTCCTCCTCGGCGTAGGGCTTGCCGAGGTAGTGGTCCACACCGAGTTCGGCCGCGTAGTCCTTGTGCTTCTGCGCGATGCGCGAGGTGATCATGATCACCGGCAGGTCGGCCAGCTTCGGGTCGGCGCGCAGGTTTCGCACCAAATCGAAGCCGTCCATGCGCGGCATCTCGATATCCGACAACAACACCGCCGGCCGCTCCTCGTTGAGCTTCTCGAGGCCTTCCAGGCCATCCTTCGCCAGCGCGACGCGATAGCCCTCGCGCTGCAGCAGGCGCTGCGTGACGCGACGCACCGTCAGCGAATCGTCGACCACCAGCACCAGCGGCGCCTGCGGCTCGGCGTTGTCCTGGGCCACCGGCGCCTCGGGCGTCGCGATCGCGGAGCGCGTCATCGCCCAGGCCGATTCGCCGTACAGCGTGGCCAGCGCGACCGGGTTGTAGATCAGCGCCGGCTCGCCGGACGGGAGCAGGGTCATGCCGGCCAAGCCCGGCAGGCGCACCAGCTGCGGGCCGAGGTTCTTGACCACCACTTCCTGGTTGCCCAGCACCTCGTCGACGTGCAGAGCGATGCGCTGCGCCGCCGAGCGGATGATCACCACCGGTTGCGAACGCGAGCTCGATGAGCCGCGCGCGTTGGCCTGCAGCAGCGCACCGAGCCAGAAGAACGGCAGGCTGCGATCGTCGATGCGGAACGCACTGGTCGCGTAGGCCGTGTCGAGCTCGGCCTGACCCGAGCGCTTGACGATCTCGATCAGCGTCGACGGCACGGCCACCCGAAGGTCGCCACAGCGCAGCATGACCACCTGCGTCACGGCCGTGGTCAGCGGCAGCACCAGGCGGAAGCTGGTGCCGCGACCAGCGGCGGTGGCGGTCTCGATGCGGCCGCCCATCGCGTTGACGTCGGCGCGCACCACGTCCATGCCGACGCCACGGCCGGCCAGGCCGGTCACCGCGTCGGCGGTCGAGAACCCGGGCGTGAAGATCAGATTGGCCAGCTCGGCATCGGTGGGGCTGGCACCCGCCGCGATCAGGCCCATCGCCCGACCCTTCTCGCGGATGCGCGCCAGGTTCAGGCCAGCACCGTCGTCGCGGAACTCGACCGAGACCTCGTTGCCTTCCTGCGTGACGGTGATGACGATCGACCCGGTCGGGTCCTTGCTGGCGGCAGCACGCGCGGCCGGCGATTCGATGCCGTGGGTGACGCAGTTGCGCAGCAGATGCTCGAAAGCACCGGTCATCCGGTCGAGCACGCCGCGGTCGATTTCGATCGCGCCGCCGACGATGTCGAGGCGGACCTGCTTGCCCGTCTCCTTGGCCGCCTGACGCACCAGGCGGTACAGGCGCTCGGACATGCTCTCGAACTCGACCATGCGCGTGCGCAGCAGGTCATCCTGCAGGTCGCGCGTCAGCCGGGCCTGCGCCGCCAGCTCGTCTTCGGTCGACTGCAGCGTGCGCTGCAGGCCGCGCTGCACGGTGGCCACGTCGTTCACCGACTCGGCCATCATGCGCGTGAGCTCCTGGAACCGCGTGAAGCGGTCCATCTCGAGCGGATCGAACTCCTGCGACGACGCCTTGGCGGCCTCCATGCGCGAGGTGATCTGGGTCTCGGCCTGCAGCTCGAGATCGCGCAGCTGGCGCCGCAACCGCTCGAGGTTCTCGGTCAGATCACCGAGCGCGGACTTCAGCTGAGCAACGTCGGACTCGATGCGCGAGCGCGTGATGCTGACCTCGCCGGCGTGGCTGACGAGCCGATCGAGCAGCTGTGAGCGCACCCGCACCGCCGACTGCCCCGCCGCCGACGCAACCGCCTCGGCCGTCGTCTCGGGCGCGGCAGACACCGCGGTCGAAAAGCGGCCCCAGTCGATCGACGTCGGCGCAGCCGTCCGCGCGGCGGGCGCGGCAGCGATGGGTTCGGGCGTCACCGGGGCTTGCGCCGGCTGCGGCGGCAGCGCGTCCTGCGGCGCCGCCGGCTGCAACGTGGCCTCCGGCATCGCAACCAGCGGTGCCGTCAGGTTTGCAGCCTTCGGCTCGGGCGTGGCCGCGGGCTGCTCGGTCGTCTCCAGCGGGATCGGCTGCGAGTGGTCGACCTCGCCACGACGCAGCATTTCGAAACGGGTCTCGATCGCGTCGACGCGACCGACCAGACGTTCGACGTCGGCCGCGCTGGTGTGTCCGCGACCGATCAGGTGCTCGATCGCGGTCTCGAGACGGTGCGCCATCTCACCCAGCCGCATCGCACCGGCCAGGCGCGCACCGCCCTTCAGCGTGTGCAGCGTGCGCATGCACGCCGACGCCGCCGCAGCCTCGGTGGGTCGGCGCATCCACTCGCGCATGCGGGCCTGCAGCTGCGGGATGAGCTCCTGACCCTCTTCCTCGAAGATGGGGAACAGCTCGGGGTCGACGGCATCGACCGCATCGATGTCATCCTCGTCGTCCAACGCGTCCGGCCGCGCCGACGGTGCGACCACCGTCGAATCGCCGGCCGCAGCCGGCAGGTCGGACAGCGCGCGCAGCTCGGTGCCGCCGAACTCCGTGAAGCGGTGCAGCGGCGCGATCGGCGCGAAGTCCGACGGTTGCTTGCGTTCCACCGCCGGCGCAGAGGCTGGCGGCGGCGGTGCCGGCACGACCAGGTGCTCGTGTTCGGCGAGGAAGCGCAGCAGATCGGGGTCGGGCGTCTTCAGGAAGCCCGCGGCGAATTGATGCAACAGGCGGCGGATCTCTTCGGCTGCGGCGGCAAACAGCTGCGCCTCTTCGGCGATGCCGTAGCCGCGCGCGTTGGCGCGTGCCAGCGCATGCTCGAGCGAACGCGCCAGGTTCGACAGATCGGTGTAGCCCACCGTCGCGCAATTGCCGGCCAGCGAATGCGCATGCGCCACCGTGCTCTCGCCCACCGGCCGCTGCAGTTCGTGCGACCACTCGGCCAGTTCGGTGACCAGGCGCCGCGAATGCTCGTCGGCCTCGTTGAGGAAGATGTTGAACAGCGGGATCGGGATGCGCAACGAGCCGATGACCTTGATCTGGTCGGCGTCGCTCGGCGCGGCGATTGGCGCAGGCGGCTCCTCCGGCGCGATGTCGAGCTCGACACGGCGGCTCAATGCCGGTTCGTCATGCAGACGGCCGGTTTCGGAATCGATGAAAGGCCCCAACGCCGCCGGCATCGTCTGCAGCGCGTCCGGCTGGGTGTCGGGCGCAGCCGATACGTCGCGCGGAGCCAGCGGTTCGGCCTCGACTTCCGGCAGGTCGAGCGCGATCAGCTCGACGGCATCCCTCTTGGCGGGCGGCGGCTCGATCGCCTCACCGACCGGCATCGTCTCCGTCGGCAGACCCGACAGCGTCAGGATCTCGGTCGGCACCACGGGTACGTCCGACCCGAAATCGAGATCGACCGCAACCTCTGGCACTGGCAGCGTCGGTATTTCTGCCGGCGGCTGCGAAGACGGGGCAGCGACCGACGGCGCGAGCGGATGCGCCGCCACGGAGGCCGCGACCGTGGCCGGCATGGCGGGCCTGGCCGGGCTTGCTGCCGGCACCGGCGACGTCGGCGCGCCCTGTTCACTGGGCGCGTCGTCGCGCACCGGGATGCGGCGGCGATCGTTGCGCAGCGCATCGGCCGCGCGGCCGACCGTGCGGTGCTGGAATCCCGCGAGA
>DATIFD010000005.1:0-9997 GCA_035455385.1 Burkholderiaceae bacterium | reverse complement strand
AGGACTCGAGGGTCGGTTCGAAGTTGTTGCAGTGCGGGCACCAGTAGCCGAAGAACTCGACCACCTCGACCTTGCCGGTGGCCGGCATCGGCAGCGGCTGCGCCAGCCGCGCATAGTCGCGCCCCTCGACCGGGGCGCCCTGCGCAAAGACCGGCAGCGCGAGCCCCGGCGCAGCGACGGCGGCGGCAAGGCGGATGGCAAATCGTCGGCGGTTCATGGAAACCCGGTTCATGGAAACCCTTTCGTCAGTTCGTCTCGTGGCGGCCTCAACGCTCCACGCGTACCAATGCAGCGGTCTCGCCGCCCGATTGCAGCTTGGCCTGCGTCGACTCGGCCTCGTCGCGCACTTGATACGGCCCCAGACGCACGCGGTACATCGTGCGGCCCTGCTGCTCGCGCTCGCTCACCTTGGCCATGTAGCCGAGCATGGCCAACTTCGCCCGCTGTTGTTCGGCGTCCTCGGGCTTGCTGAAGGCACCCACCTGCACAAAGTAGATGAACGGATCAGCCCCGGGTTTCGTGGACTGCGGGGCGATCGCGATCGGCGCGGGCGGCTGTTTGCCCGACAGGATGGCGGCTGGGTCGCGCGCGGACTTCGGCGGCTCGGCAACGGCGGGCACCTTCGGTGGCGGCATCGGGAGCGCCGGCACCGCGCTGGCCGGTGCTGACGCGTGCGCCGACGGCTTGTTGGCCAACGGCGCGTTGGGGTCCCAGTTCTTGTTGCGCTCGGCCTCGGCGGCGTCCTGCTCGGGCGTGCGCTGCTGCACCTTGTTGACGAAGGGCACCGGCGCCTTGGTGACGTACAGCGCCACCGCAAGCGCCAGGCCGAGGCCGAGCAGCAGGCCGACGATCAGCCCCATCACGAAGCCGCCGCGCTGGAATCTCATGGCTGGGTCTCCTCCGTGTCTTCGCGGCTCATGCTGTCGGGAGCCGAGATGCCCAGCACGGCAAAGCCGTTGCGCAGCACCTGCCGCGTCGCGCTCAGCAGAGCCATGCGCGCGCGCGCCAGTGCGTGGTCGTCGACCAGAAAGCGTTCGGCCGCATAGTAGGTGTGAAAGCTGGCCGCCACCTCGCGCATGTAGAACGCCAGGTCGTGCGGTGCGAATTCCTCGGCGGCGCGTGCCAGCACCTCGGGGTAGCGCGCCAATGTGCGCATCAGGGCCGCCTCGGCGGGGGCCGTCAGGCGCGCCAGCTCGGCGTCGCTGGCCTCGAACGCCTGCGTGCCGTGCTCGGCGCGCCACAGCGCGAGCACCGAGCAGATGCGCGCGTGCGCATACTGCACGTAGAAGACGGGGTTCTCGTCGTTGCGCTTCAGCGCCAGGTCGACGTCGAAGACGAACTCGGTGTCGGACTTGCGGCTGACCAGGAAGAAGCGCACCGCGTCGCGGCTGGTCCATTCGATCAGGTCGCGCAGCGTCACGTAGCTGCCCGCGCGCTTGGAGATCTTGACCTCCTGGCCGCCTCTCATCACCGTGATCATCTTGTAGAGCACATAGTCGGGGTAGCCGGGCGGGATGCCGACGCCGGCGGCCTGCAGCCCGGCGCGCACGCGCGCCACGGTACCGTGGTGGTCACTGCCCTGCACATTGATGACCTTCGTGAAGCCGCGTTCCCACTTGCTGACGTGGTATGCGACATCCGGCACGAAGTAGGTGTAGGTGCCGTCTGATTTGCGCATCACGCGGTCCTTGTCGTCGCCGTAGTCGGTGGTGCGCAGCCACAGCGCGCCGTCGCGCTCGTAGGTCTTGCCGGCGGCGGCCAGCTGCGCGACGGTGCGCTCGACGCGGCCGTCGCCGTACAGGCTCGACTCCAGGTAGTAGGTGTCGAAGCGCACGCCGAAGGCGCGCAAGTCGATGTCCTGCTCGTGCCGCAGGTACGCCACCGCGAAGCGCGTGATGCCGTCGAGGTCGTCGATGTCGCCGCTGGCGGTGACCTCTCGGTCGTCGGCGCGCACCGTCTTGCCAGCGCGGAACTCGGCCGCGATGTCGGCGATGTAGTCGCCGTTGTAGGCACTCTCGGGCCAGTCGACATCGCCGGGCGCCAGGCCGCGCAGCCGCGCCTGCACCGAGTTGCCGAGGGTGGCGATCTGCACGCCGGCGTCGTTGTAGTAGAACTCGCGCGTCACCGACCAGCCCTGCGTGGCCAGCAGGTTGCACACGCAGTCGCCGAGAGCGGCGTTGCGGCCGTGGCCCACGTGCAGCGGGCCGGTCGGGTTGGCCGACACGAACTCCACCATCACGCGGCCGCCGTGCGCGGCGCGCTGGCCAAATGCCTCGGCCGCCTGCAGCACCTCGCGCACGATGCGCTGGCGCGCGTGGGCCTTCAGGCGCAGGTTGACGAAGCCGGGCCCGGCGATCTCGAGCGCGTCGACCCAGCGCTGCACGGCAGCTTCCTCGCGCAGCGAGTCGACCAGCGACCTGGCGACGTCGCGCGGCGGCCGGCGCAGCGACTTGGCCAAGCCCATCGCGGCGGTGACCGCGAGATCGCCGTGCTCGCTGTGCTTGGGCGATTCGAACACCGCTTGCGAGGCGGCATCGGGAGCCAGCCGCGACAACGCGCTGCGCAGCGCGTGCAGCAACTCCTCCTTGGCCTGGATCATCGAGCGATTCTACGGTTCGCCCCACCCGTGGCCGTTGCCACGCGCAACACGCGTCACGCCGCCTCCGCGAGGCCGCGAGGGCACCGATTCGGCGACACAATCGACGTGCGCCGCCGCCGCGCCGCAGTACCGACGATGGCCCCCGCATCACGACCCGCCCGACGCGCCAGCCCCGACACCTTGCCGCAGCGCATCGGGCGCTACGCGGTGCGCGCGCGGCTCGGCGAAGGCGCTACCAGCGAGGTGTTTCTGGCGCGCGACGACTTCCACGACCGCATGGTGGCGATCAAGCGCGTGCGGCGCGCGACGCTGGCCAATGCGCAGGATGCGCACTACAGCTCACGCTTCTTTGCCGCCGAGGCCGCGCTGGTGGGACGGCTGATGCATCCCAACGTCGTGCAGCTGTACGACGCCGTCGACGACCCGCACGAGCCGTATCTGGTGCTCGAATACGTGCCCGGCGGCACGCTGCGCGAGCACTGCCGGCCCGACGCGCTGCTGGCGCTCGAGCAGATCGTCGAGGTCGGCTTCAAGTGCGCGATGGCGCTCGGCTACGTCTACCGCCAGGGGCTGATCCACCGCGACGTCAAGCCGGCCAATCTGCTGGCCACGGTCGAGCGCGGCCGGGTGCTCGACGTCAAGATCAGCGATTTCGGCAGCGCGCTGAACCTCGAGGCCACGCGCACGCAGGTGTTCCGGGTCGGCTCGCTGACCTACATGTCGCCGGAGCAGCTCGACGGCAGCGACCTCGACGCGCGGGCCGACCAGTACTCTCTGGCCGCGGTGCTGTACCACCTGATCGCCGGCCGGCCGCCGTTCGAGGCGCCGGCGCAGGCGGCGCTGATGCACCAGATCTGCCACGCGGAGCCGGCGCCGCTGTCCGGGCTGCGCGACGGCGTGCCCGCGGCGCTCGACGCCATCGTGCGCAAGGCGTTGTCCAAGTCGTGCGACGATCGCTACGCCGATTGGGACGCGTTCGCGCAGGCGCTGTCGTCGCTGGTGGCGCGCCGCGAGCTGCCCAGCGGCGCGTTGCGCGAGGTGCTCGATTCGGAGCGCTTCAACCTGCTGCGCGCGCTCGAGTTCTTCAACGGTTTCGGCGACGTGGAGTTGTGGGAGGTGGTGCACCGCGCGCAGTGGCAGCGTTACGCGCTCGGCGCGGCGCTGTACCGCAAGGGCCAGCTCGGCGGCAGCTTCCACATCATCGCGGCCGGGCGGGTCGAGGTGTTTCGCGATGGACGCAAGGTGGCCGAACTCGCACGAGGCACTTCGGTCGGCGAGATGGTCTACCTGGCGCCGAGCCCCGATCTGCGCGTGCACGGCGCCGACGTCATCGTGTCCGAGGCGGCGACCACGGTGTCGTTCACGCCCGACACGATGGAACACTTCAGCGTTGCCACCCGCCATCGGTTCGACGGCGCTTTCATCGGCGTTCTGGTGCGGCGGCTGCACGCGGCGCACGAGGCGCTGCACCATCCGCGACGCATTCTGTAGCGTCTGTGCATCGCCACGTGTCGGCGGCGGTGCCGAGCCCTGCGTCGAGCGGTTGCCGCAACCGGCGGGGCTGTTGTCCAATCGCGAGCGGCAATTGCCCACCATCATCAGTCCCAGAGGAGAGGGGTTCGATCATGAGAACGTTGTTGAGTGCCGTTGTTGTGGCAATGAGCTTGTTGGCGGGGCAGGCCCACGCTGCCAGCTCGGCGTGCGAGAAGTCTGCCGACGAGAAGAAGCTGTCGGGTGCGGCGCGCACCAGCCACATCAAGAAGTGCGAGAAGGATGCGGCGGCGGCAGCAGGAGGACCCGCTGCGAGCCCGGCTTGCGAGAAGTCGGCGGCCGACAAGAAGCTCTCGGGCGCGGCGAAGACCAGCCACATCAAGAAGTGCATGGAGGATGAGAAGGCCGCGGCTGCGAAGAAGTAAGCGACCTCGCGCATCGGCGCGGACGTGGCCCGGCGCAAGTCCGCGCCGGTGGCCTCAGCGAACGCCGATGCCGCGCGCGAGGCACACCGCCAGCAGCGGCACCAGCACGATCAGGTGCGACGCCACCGTCAGGCGGCGCCGCACCGTCGCCACCTCATCGGCTGCCGGCAGGCCGCCGCCGCTTGCACTGGTGCGCTGCCAGACCTGGATGCGACGTGACGCGCCGACACCGGCCGCCACCATCGCCAGCCACAACACGGCCTTGCCCCAGAGCAACGGCTGCTCGAGCATCCAGGCGGCGCCCTTCGCACCCCACACGACGCGCGCGACGCCGGTGACGAGCACCGCGATGGCGCCGATCGCAGCGATGCGATCCACCCGCGCCAGTCGCGCCAGCGCCGCGGCGTTCAACCACTCGGCACGCGCCAGTGCCGTGCTGCTGGCGATGAACACCACCCAGCTGAGAACGGCGATCAGGTGCGCGTAGGCGAGTGCGGCCTCGAGCATGGCCGCGATCACGCCGCCAGCGGCTGACGCAGCGGCGCCTGGGCCGATGCCCCCCGACCCCAGTACGCCGTGTCGCCGTATGCCTGCTTGATGAAGTCGATCCACAGCCGCACACGCAGCGGCAGGTGCTTGCGCTGCGGAAACACCGCGTAGATGCCGTTGGGCGGTGCGGCGTGGTCCTCGAGCACGGCGATCAGACGACCGTCGTTGACCTCGTCCTGCACTTCCCAGGTGCTGCGCCACGCGATGCCCAGGCCTTGCGCACACCAGTCGTGCAGCACCTGGCCGTCGCTGCAATCCAGCGTGCCGGCCGGCCGCACGTGCACCACCTTGCCGTCGACCGTGAACGCCCAGCCGCGCGGTTGGCTGGCGTCGGACGACAGCAGCAGGCAGCGGTGCCTGGCCAGTTCCGATGGCGTCCTGGGTGTGCCGTGGCGCCTGAGGTACTCGCCCGTGGCGACGCACATGCGGCGGTTGTCCGCCAGCCGAACGCTGACCAGGCTCGAATCGGGCAGGTCACCGACCCGCACGGCGCAATCGAAGCCCTCGTTGACGATGTCGACCACGCGGTCCGACAGGTTCAGCGAGAGGCTCACGTCGGGGTGCAGACCGACGAAGCGCGGCACCAGCGGCGCCACGTGGCGACGGCCGAAGCCGGCCGGCGCCGTGATGCGTAAGTGTCCGCTAGCTTTCACGCCACCCTCGGTGACACTGGCCTCCGCCGTTGCGAGCTCGACCAGGATGCGTTGGCAGTCCTCGAGAAAGGCGCTGCCTTCGTGGGTCAACGTGATGCGCCGCGTCGTGCGCAGCAGCAGCTTGACTCCGAGCCGTTCTTCCAGCGCATCGATGCGTCGACCGATCACCGCCGGGGCCACCCCTTCGGCATTGGCTGCGGCGGTCAGGCTGCCCTTCGTCGCCACCGCCACGAACGATTCGATTTGCTTTAGCCGATCCATGCGGGGAGATTATCGATGTCCCGGTCATAGATCAATTCACCTTGGCGACTTGATCCGCCTTTCCCCGCCGGCCGACCTCCGACGCCAAGGACGGTGCATCCGCTGCCGCCGTGCAGCCCATTCACGCCTCGGCGGTCATCAATCCATGGCACCCGGGGCGGGCAATCGACTCCGCAGCGGGGCATAGAGTGTGTGTCACGATGACAGCGACCCCACCCTCGACGGCGCAGCCGCGCGCCGTGCTCTTCGACGTCTACGGCACGCTGTTCGACGTGTACAGCGTGACTCGGCGGCTCGACGAGCTGTTCGCCGGCGCCGGCGCGCGCGCCGCCGCGCTGTGGCGCGACAAGCAGATCGAATACACGCGCCTGACGTCGATGAGCCGGCGCTACCAGCCGTTCGGCGAACTGACGCGCCGCGCCCTGCACCAGACATGCGCCCTGCTCGGGCTGAAGCTGACGCCGGCGGCCGAGGCGCAACTGATGGACGAGTACCACCGCCTCGCCCCGTTCGCCGAGAACCTGCCGGTGCTGCGCGAGCTGAAGCAGCGCGGCGTGCGCGCCGGCGTGCTGTCCAACGGCGACCCTGCGATGCTGCAGGCGGTGATCGGGCGCTCCGGCTTCGACGCGTTGCTCGATCCGCTGCTCAGCGCGCACAGCGTGCAGCGTTTCAAGACCGACGAGGCTGTCTATGCGCTCGGGCCGCAGGCGCTGCAGTTGGCGGCGCGCGACATCCTGTTCGTCTCCAGCAACGGCTGGGACGCGATCGGTGCCACCTGGTACGGCTACACCACGCTGTGGATCAACCGTGCGGGCTTGCCGCTCGACCCGCTCGGCACCCAACCGACGCGCATCGGCACCAGCCTGCGCGACGTGCTCGATTTCTTCCCTTCCTCATCTGCGCCATCATCACCATGACCGACCGCACCCACGTCTTCGGCCTGCAAGTCGCCACCAATCTGCATCGATTCGTCGAGACGCAGGTGCTGCCTGGCACCGGCGTGGCGCCGGCCGCGTTCTGGGAGGGTTTCGCGGCCATCGTGCGCGACCTGGCGCCGAAAAACGCCGCGCTGCTGGCCGAACGCGATCGGCTGCAGGCCGAGCTCGACGGCTGGCACAGCGCACACCCCGGGCCGATCCGCGACATGCGCGCCTACCGCGAGTTCCTGCAGCGCATCGGCTATCTGGTGCCGGTTCCGCAGGGCACGAAGGTCACCACGCGCAACGTCGACGACGAGCTGGCGCGCCAGGCCGGGCCGCAGCTGGTGGTGCCGGTGACCAATGCGCGCTACGCGCTGAACGCCGCCAATGCGCGCTGGGGCTCGCTGTACGACGCGCTGTACGGCACCGACGCGCTGCCCGAGGACGGCGGCGCCACGCGCGGCCCGGGCTACAACCCGGTGCGCGGCGCCAAGGTGATCGAGTACTGCCGCTACGTGCTCGATCGCACGGCCCCGTTGAAGCGGGGCTCGCACGTCGACAGCACCGCCTACCGCGTCGTCGAGGGACAACTGGTGGTCGGCCTCAAGGGCGGCAAGACTTCCAAGCTGGCCGACCCTGCGCAGTTTCTCGGCCACCAGGGCGACGCCGCGGCGCCCTCCGGGATCCTGCTGGTGCACCACGGGCTGCACCTGGACATTCGCATCGACCAGGCCCACCCGATCGGCCGCGACGACCCGGCCGGCGTGTGCGACCTGGTGATCGAGTCGGCGGTGTCGACCATCCTCGACCTCGAGGACTCGGTGGCGGTGGTCGATGCCGACGACAAGGTGCAGGCCTACGGCAACTGGCTCGGCATCCTGAAGGGCACGCTGACCGAGCCCGTCAGCAAGGGCGGCAAGAGCTTCGTGCGCACGCTGAATCCCGACCGCGTCTACACCGCGCCGGACGGCGGCACGCTGACGCTGCACGGCCGCTCGCTGCTGTTCGTGCGCAACGTCGGCCACCTGATGACCAACCCCGCCGTGCTGTACGGCGACGGCCGCGAGATCCCCGAGGGCATCCTCGATGCTGTCGTCACGACGGCGATCGCGTTGCACGACCTCAAAGGGCTCACCAGCCACGGCATCCGCAACAGCCGTACCGGCTCGATCTACATCGTCAAGCCGAAGATGCACGGGCCGGCCGAAGTCGCCTTCGCGGCCGAGCTGTTCTCGCGCGTCGAACGGCTGCTCGGCTTGGCCGACAGCACGGTCAAGCTCGGCATCATGGACGAGGAGCGACGCACCAGCGTCAACCTCAAGGCCTGCATCGCCGCGGCGGCCAGCCGCGTCGCGTTCATCAACACCGGCTTCCTCGACCGCACCGGCGACGAGATCCACACCGCGATGCTGGCCGGTCCGATGATCCGCAAGGGCGACATGAAGGCCAGCGCGTGGATCGCCGCCTACGAGCGCCTCAACGTGCTCATCGGCCTGCAGTGCGGGCTGCGCGGCAAGGCGCAGATCGGCAAGGGCATGTGGGCGATGCCCGACCTGATGGGTGCGATGCTCAAGCAGAAGATCGTGCATCCCCAGGCCGGCGCCAACACGGCCTGGGTGCCGAGCCCGACCGCGGCCACGCTGCATGCGCTGCACTATCACCAGGTCGACGTGTTCGCCGTGATGAAGGAGCTCGAGCAGGTGGACCTCGACCGGCAGTACCAGGCGCTGATGAACGATCTGCTGACCGTGCCGGTCGCGGCCAAAGCCGACTGGAGCGACGCCGAGCGCCAGCAGGAGATCGACAACAACGCGCAGGGCATCCTCGGCTACGTGGTGCGCTGGGTCGATCAGGGCGTCGGCTGCTCGAAGGTGCCCGACATCCACAACGTCGGGCTGATGGAAGACCGCGCCACGCTGCGCATCTCGAGCCAGCACATCGCCAACTGGCTGCACCACGGCATCGTTAGCGAGGCGCAGGTGCGGTCGACCTTCGAGCGCATGGCGGCGGTGGTCGACCGCCAGAACGCCGGCGACCCGGCCTACCGGCCGATGGCGGGCCGCTTCGACGAGAGTGCCGCGTATCGGGCGGCGCTCGATCTGGTGTTCAAGGGCAAGGCGCAGCCCAGCGGCTACACCGAGCCGCTGCTGCATGCGTGGCGGCTGCGCGTCAAGGCGGCCGAGTTGCAGCCGGCGTGACTGCCCGCGGCGCCGCCGCGCCGGCTACGCGGCGGTGCGGCGAGCGCAGTCGACGCAGCGCAGCGTCTGCGGCTCGACCTGCAGGCGGTCGAACGGGATCGGGCTGCCGCAATCGACGCACAGCCCGAAGTCGGCTTCGTGCACGCGACGCAGCGCGCGGCTGACGGCGCCCAGTTCGGCCATGTCCTGATCGGTCAGCGCCAGATCGATCTCGCGGTCGGCGTCGCGCTGCGGCGCGTCGTCGGCGTCCTGTTTCAGCACCTCGCTCGCATGTTCGGCGCGCGACAGTCCCTCCTGCCGCTGCGCGATGCGACGGTCGAGTTCGTTGCGGCGCAACTCCAGCCGCGCCTGCAAGGCGGCGCGCTGGCCTGCGGTCAGATGGTTCGACATGCTGAAGCCTCCGGTTCGCATCATGCCGCCGGCGGGCGTGCGCGTCTTGAGCGCGGTCAAGCGCTTGCGGCCGCGCCCGCGTCGCAGCACCGCCTGCCTACAATGCGGCGCCTCCGGGCATCGTGCCCGGGCCCGTGATGGCTGAAGCTTCCCTTCCCGCCTCGTGCGACGTGCTGGTGGTCGGCGCCGGCCCGGCGGGCAGCGCATGCGCGCAACTGCTCGCGCGCGCTGGCATGCACACCGTGCTGGTCGATGCGCAGGCGTTCCCGCGCGACAAGGTGTGCGGCGACGGCCTGATCCCCGACGCGCACGCCGCGCTGCAGCGCCTGGGGGTGCACGACGAGGTGATGGCGCACGCGCAGCGGGTGCGCCACGTCGCCTGCGTCGGGCCGCGCGGCGGACGCATCGACGTGCCCGGGCGCCTCGCCGTGCTGCCGCGGCGCCAGCTCGACGACATCGTCTGCCGCGCCGCGCAGCGCGCCGGCGCGGAGTTTCATGCGCCGGTGCGCTT
>DATIFD010000004.1:0-3211 GCA_035455385.1 Burkholderiaceae bacterium | reverse complement strand
CACCGGCAGCGAGAACTCGAATGCGCCGGTGTCGGCATCGACCGGTGCGAACGCCGCCTCGATCGTCGGGCCCGCCGTGAAGCTCTGCAGCGCACTCACTGCCGCGCTCGCCGCCGCTGCCGGGGGTGTCACCGTGCCGCTGACCGTGCGCGGGGCCGAAGCCGCCGCTGCCGGCAAGATGGGCTGCGCCTCGCTGTTGGTGTAGGTGTAGGCGCTGGTAACCACGGGCACGCCGGTCATCACGGAAGTGACGCGCCCGGCGGCGCCGATCACCAGGTCGTAGGTGCCCGACGGCACGGGGTAGAGATCGAAGCGGCCGGTGGTCGGGTCGGGCACCGTGGCCTTCACCGGCACGCCCGAGGCCTGCACCGACACGCTCGGTGCGCTGGCGGCGACCGCCGGCGCGATCCAGCCGACGATGCGCTGGCCGGCGTCGGACAGCACCGTGGTCACGCTGACCACGGGCTTGAGGTTGTAGCGGCCCGAGTTGCCGGCTTTGACCACCGACTTGCAGGCGTCGAAATCCAGCACCACGTCGGCCACCTTGTCGGCCGGCACCACGACGTTCATGTTGAGCTTCAGGCCGCTCTGCTGCGCACTGGGCGTGTCGAGTGCCACCTCGGTCGCGGTGCTGCTCGGCACGACCGAGTTGGCGAACGGTGCTGTGGGGCCGTTGCTCCCGAGCACCAGGCGCAATTGCGTGTAGGTGCCGGCTGGCAGTTGGGTCTGGCCGAGCTCGTCGAGAACGCCGTTGGTCAGCGACAGCAGGTCGATGCGTCGCGCCGGGCTGAGGACGACCTCCGACCAGCCGGGATCGCCGTCGCTGGCGGTAGCGCTCTGGTGCACCCGCACCTTCTCGACGGTGACATTGACCGCGTCGTAGCCGCACGACGGCGCATCGGTGATCGACACGCGCATCGTGCCCAGGGCCGCACCGGTGCCGCCGATGCCGCCGCCACCGCCTCCGCATGCGGCGAGCAGGGCAGCGAGGGCCCAGGGAGCCAGTCGGCGAAGTGTGCTGTGAATCATGGCGAGTCCTTTGGGTGTCCAGCGGCGGGGCGCGAGCCCAGCCCTTCTTCGAAATAGTAGATGCCCATGCCCACGCGGGCCCGTTCGGCTTCACGCGTGTCGAGGGCGGGATCGGTGTCGTGCTCGGCGAGCCAGCCGTCGAGGCGCTCGAGCAGCGCCTGGGCCTGCACCGCGCCGAGCCGGCGGAATGCAGGCAGCGCCTGCACGTCGATGCTGTGGTACATCACCTTGCGCTGAAAGCGCGGGTCGTCGCCGCCGTGCTGAATGTTGTGGTCGATGGTGTCGATCAGGTCGGCGACGTCGTTGCCGAGGATGTCGAGCTTGTCGAGCACGCCGCTTTGCGGCACGTAGGCGCGCGCGACCGGTTCGTACAGCCGGTCGTCACGCCGGCGCACCGCGCCGACGCGCAGCAGCTCGTCGAGCACGGCGCGCGTGGGCATGTCGCCGCTGTGGCGGCGCACCAGCGCAGCGAAGCCCTGCGGGCCGTCGCCGGCGAGCGCGCGCGGCTTGCCGCTGGCATGCAGGAAGTCGGGATCGCGAATCCAGGCGGTCAGCACCCTTGCCGCACGGCTGTAGCGCTCGCCGGCTTCGGGGTTGGCATCGGTTGGCTCGTTGACCAGGCCCTGCACGTCCTTGCGCGTGAGGCCGGTGAGGATCGACACGCGCGAGATCGAGGGCTTCTTGTCGGGCAGCGCGAAGTCGTGCAACGCCGCGTCGACGTAGGCTCGCTTGGCGAGATCGCAGAACGCCCGGTAAGGCACGGCGTGGCGAATCAGCAGGCGCACCAGCGGCCGCAGCAGCCGCAGGATGGCCGCATCCAAGGCTTGCCGTGGGCGGTGGTCGACATCCATTTTTGGGATGTTTCTCCCAAATCCAGGACGTGTCAATGCTGTTGCCGAGTGCTCGTCAGGGTCTACACCGTCGGACCCGCGCGCCGCCGCACCGCGCGGACCGCGTAAGCTTGGCGTCATGAAGCTCAAGAAGATCGCACTGGGCCTGCTGGCCGTCGTGGTGGTGGCCGGCGTGGCCGGATGGTTCAGTCTCGACAAGGAGACGCGCGGGCTGCTGGCGGCGTTGCCCACCAACCGCGACGTGCTGTTCTGGAGCCAGTCGCAGCGCGATGCCGCGTTTCGCGCGCTCGACCGGCTGCCGGTGCTGGCCAGGGCACACGGGGTGCCGGCCGGCGGCACGCTGACCCCGCTGCCGCCGGGGCCGCCGCTGAAGCTGGCGCTGGATGTCGACGCTTACATGGCCGGCCAGCGCAGCGCGGCGCTGCTGGTGGTGCACGACGGCAAGCTGCGCCTCGAGCGCTACGGGCTGGGCTTCGATGCCCACGGGCGCTGGACGAGCTTCTCGATGGCCAAGTCGATCACCTCGACGCTGGTGGGCGCGGCCATCCGCGACGGTGCCATCCGCAGCCTGGACGACAAGGTCAGCGACTACCTGCCGGCGATGAAGGGCTCGGCGTACGAGGCGGTGAGCCTGCGCCAGCTGCTGACGATGACCTCCGGCGTCCAGTGGAACGAGGACTACGCCGACCCGAACTCCGACGTGGCCCGGTTCAACAACCACCAGCCCGAGGAGGGCGTGGACGCGCTGGTGAGCTACATGCGCCGCCTGCCGCGCGAGGTGCCTCCCGGCACGCGCTGGCACTACAGCACCGGCGAGACCAACCTGGTCGGCGTGCTGCTCGCGGCGGCGATCAAGAAGCCGTTGTCGGAGTACCTGTCCGAGAAGATCTGGGTGCCCGCCGGCATGGAGCAGCAGGCCACCTGGATCATCAGCCGCACCGGCCGCGAGATCAGCGGCTGCTGCATCCAGGCCGCGACGCGCGACTTTGCGCGCTTCGGCCTCTTCGTCCTCAACGGGGCGCGCGGTGCCGACGGCCGCAGCGTCGTGCCCGACGGCTGGCTCGCCGAGGCCACCACCGAACGCGTCGGCATCGGCGAGCCGGGTCGCGGCTACGGCTACCAGTGGTGGACGTACAGCGACGGCTCGTTCGCCGCGCGCGGCATCTTCGGCCAGGGCATCTTCATCGATCCCAAACGCAAGTTGGTCATCGCCTCCAACGCCAATTGGGCCGGTGGCGCCACCGACCCCGTGGCCCGGGAGGCGCGCGAGGCGTTCTACCGCGCGGTGCAGAAGGCCGTTGACGACGAAGCGGCGGCGCCGGCACCCGCCG
>DATIFD010000003.1:0-7761 GCA_035455385.1 Burkholderiaceae bacterium | reverse complement strand
TGAAGCAGACTGCAACGAAGCTCACTCGATCCCGGTCGTTGCGACTTACGACCGGTGCTGGGAATGGGTGATCGCGGCCATGCAGGGCGCGGACACCAGTCTGGGCTCGAAGTTCCCGTCCGTCTTCATCAGGGCTGGGTTGCCAGCACCGACCATGCGGCTCGAGGCGCTCGTCGGCGGCGCGTCCGAGAGCTCGAAGTGCATCGATTTGGTGGTGGGGCTGATGGCGACGCTGCTGCCGCAGGTCGAGCGGCTCGGCGTGGCGACCGCGGCAGAGGTTGATCTCGGCACTCTGCGCGATCGGATCATGAACGAGACAGTGGCCGCGTCGAGCCTGCTGGTCGGCCGGTCAGAAATTGGCGCATGGTGCCGCGTCTAGCAGAGCCCTTGTCACGCATCAAAGCAAGGCCTCCATGCACCGCCCGCGCTGTCACGCAGCGGGTCCACTGCACCTCGAACCGCCCTCCGCCTTTGATGTCTGCCGCGGCTAGCCGCGGCTGCGCTTGACCTGCGCGATCCAGCCCTCGAACGCGCGCACCAGGTCGCCCACGAACTTGCGCGTGGCCTCATCGGTGCACTGGCCGGTGGACTGTCCGGGTGCGTCGCGGCCGCGAACACCGCTACCATCGCGCGCATCGCCCAAGGCCACCCATGCCCAAGCCCATCGAGTTCTTCTTCGATTTCGGCAGCCCGACCACCTACCTGGCGCACACGCAGCTGCCGCGCATCGCCGCCGAGGCCGGCGCTCGCGTCGACTACGTGCCGATGCTGCTCGGCGGCGTGTTCAAGGCCACCGGCAACCAGAGCCCGGTCAACGTGCCGGCCAAGGGCCGCTGGATGAACGACGACATCGCGCGTTTCGCGCGTCGCTACGGCGTGCCGTTCAAGTTCAACTTGCACTTTCCGGTCAACACGCTCACGTTGATGCGCGGCGCGGTCGGGCTGCAGATGCGGCAGCCCGAGCGCTTCATGCCGTATGTCGATGCCGTCTTCCGGGCGATGTGGGTCGACGCGCTGAACCTCGGCGACGCGGCGGTGCTGGCGACGACGCTAAAGGCTGCGGGGCTCGATGCCGAGCAGTTCCTCGCGCTGGTGGGCGACGCCGAGGTCAAGGCCCGGCTGATCGCCAACACCGAGTCGGCGGTGGCGCGCGGCGTGTTCGGCGCGCCGACGTTCTTCGTCGGCGACGCGATGTTCTTCGGGCAGGACCGGCTGGACTTCGTGCGCGAGGCCGCGGCGGCCTGAAACTGCATCAGGGCACCGGCGTCCGCCCCGGGGTCTGGCCCTAGGTACCAACGCTGAGCCGGCCGGGGCGTCGGCCAACGAATAATCGGCCGAGCCCGACGCCGGCGCCGTGGGGCCGCGCGCGAGACGGACGTTGGCACCGGCAGGCGCAGCCGTTCATTCACCCTGCAGGAGATCACCATGACCACGATGCTGTCAATCCGACGCCGCCGCTGTGTAGCCGCGGTCGCCGCCGCTGCGCTGGCTGCCCCGGCGTGGGTGGCGGCACAGACGCCGATCGTCGTGAAGTTCAGCCACGTGGTGGCCGACAAGACGCCCAAGGGCATGGCGGCGTTGAAGTTCAAGGAGCTGGCCGAGCAGAAGCTGCCCGGCAAGGTGCAGGTGCAGGTGTTCCCGAGCTCGCAGCTGTTCGGCGACGCCAAGGAGATGGAGGCGCTGCTGCTGGGCGACGTGCAGCTGATCGCGCCGTCGCTGTCGAAGTTCGACCGCTACACCAAGAAGATCCAGGTGTTCGACCTGCCGTTCCTGTTCGACGACATCGCGGCGGTCGATGCGTTCCAGTCGAGCCCGGCCGGGCAGGGCCTGCTGAAGTCGATGACCAACCGCGGCCTGATCGGGCTGGCCTACTGGCACAACGGGATGAAGCAGCTGTCCACCGACAAGGATCAGCTCAAGCGTCCCGAGGACGTGAAGGGTCTGAAGTTCCGCATCCAGCCCTCCGACGTGCTCGAGGCACAGTTCCGCGCGCTCGGCGCCAACCCGCAGAAGATGGCCTTCGCCGAGGTCTACCAGGCGCTGCAGACCGGCGTGGTGGACGGCCAGGAGAACACCTGGTCGAACATCTACTCGCAGAAGTTCCACGAGGTGCAGAAGACGATCGCCGAGACCAATCACGGCGTGATCGACTACATGGTGGTCACCAACGCCAAGTGGTGGGACGCTCTGCCGGCCGACGTGCGCAAAGGCCTGTCCGAGGCGATGGCGGAAGCCACCGCCTACGGAAACAAGCTGGCCAACGACATCAACGAAGACGACAAGAAGAAGATCGAGGCGGCCGGCAAGGCGAAGATCCAGAAGCTGTCGAAGGACGACATCGCCGCGTGGCGCAAGGCGATGGAACCGGTGTGGAAGAAGTTCGAGGGCGAGATCGGGCGCGATCTGATCGATGCCGCGCTGAAGTCCAACAAGTAAGTCGCGCTCGCGCACGCGGGGCCCGGCCTTCCCCGGGCCCCTGAGGGGCAACCATGCGCTGGATCGAACGTATCGAGGAGGGTCTCATCGCGCTGTTGCTGGCGGCGATGACGCTGCTCACCTTCGTGCAGGTGGTCGCCCGCTACGTCTTCAACTACAGCTTCGTGTGGGCGCTGGAGCTCACCGGCGTGCTGTTCGCGTGGCTGATCTTCCTCGGCATGTCGTACGGCGTGCGCGTCGGCGCGCACATCGGCATCGACGCGCTCGTCCGGATGCTCGGCCGGCGCACGGCGCGCGTCGTCGGCATCGTCGCGGCGACGGCCTGCATCTTCTATGCGGTGCTGGTGACGATCGGCGGCGCGGCGTACGTGCGCAAGATGTACGACATCGGCATCCTGATGCAGGACCTGCCGTTCGAGCAGTGGATTCCGCGGCTGGTGCTGCCGCTGGGCTTCGCGATTCTCGGGCTGCGATTCGCCTGGGTGCTGTTGCGCATGCTGCGCGGCGACGACGTGCACCTGCTCGGCGACGAGGCGCGCGACGCACTCAAGCTCAGGGCCGGCGGCGAGAGCGCCGACGGGGCTGCGCCATGACGATCGCCACGCTGTTCGTACTGCTGTTCCTGCTGATGGGGATCGGCGTGCCGGTGGCCGTCGCGCTCGGCCTGTCGTCGATGGTGACGATCCTGCTGTTCGCGCAGGACTCGCTGGCGTCGCTGTCGCTGAAGCTGTTCGAGACCTCCGAGCACTACACGCTGCTGTCGATCCCGTTCTTCATCCTCGGCGGCACCTTCATGACCACCGGGGGGGTGGCCAAGCGGATGATCCGCTTCGCCAACGCCTGCATCGGCCACCTGCGCGGCGGGCTGGCGATGGCTTCGGTGATGGCATGCATGCTGTTCGCCGCGGTGTCGGGCTCGTCGCCGGCCACGGTGGTCGCGGTGGGTTCGATCGTGATCGCCGGCATGGTGCGCACCGGCTACCCGATGCCGTTCGCCGCCGGGGTGATCTGCAACGCCGGCACGCTGGGCATCCTGATTCCGCCGTCGATCGTGATGGTGGTGTACGGGGCGGCGACCGAGACCTCGGTGGGCAAGCTGTTCATGGCCGGCGTCATCCCCGGCATCCTGCTCGGGCTGATGCTGATGGTGGCGATCTACGTGCGCGCGCGCGCGATCAAGCTGCAGACGCAGCAGCGCGCGCCGCTGAGCGAAGTGCTGCGCTCGGGCCGCGACTCGCTGTGGGGGCTGCTGCTGATCGTGATCATCCTCGGCGGCATCTACGGCGGCGTCTTCACGCCGACCGAGGCCGCGGCGGTGGCGGCGGTGTACGCGTTCGTGATCGCGGTCTTCGTGTACCGGGACATCGGCATGAAGGACGTGCCGCGCGTGCTGCGCGACGCCGCCAAGGTCACCGTGATGCTGATGTTCATCGTCGCCAATGCGCTGCTGTTCGCGCACGTGCTGACCACCGAACGCATCCCGCAGCAGATCGCCGAGGCGATCGTCGGCTCGGGCATGACGGCCTGGCAGTTCCTGCTGGTGGTGAACCTGCTGCTGCTGATCGCCGGCATGTTCATGGAGCCCACCGGCATCATCCTGATCCTGGCGCCGATCCTGTTTCCGATCGCGACGCGGCTGGGCATCGACCCCGTGCACCTGGGGATCATCATGACGGTGAACCTCGAGATCGGCATGGTCACTCCGCCGGTCGGGCTGAACCTGTTCGTCACCACCGGCATCACCGGCATGTCGATCATGCAGGTCGCGCGCGCCGCGCTGCCGTGGACCGCGGTGCTGCTGGTGTTCCTGGCGATCGTGACCTACGTGCCCTCGATCTCGCTGGTGCTACCCAACGCGCTGTTCTGACCTTGCTCGGCTCGGCTTCAGGGGCGCCAGCCCAGGCCTGCCGTCGTGCCGCCCGGCACCGCACCGCGCCGCGGCCGGTACTCGCAGCCGACCCAGCCGTCCCAGCCGCAGGCAGCCGATACCTCGTCGATCACGCCGAAGAGGTAGCCGTAGTTCAACTCGCCCACGTCGGGCTCGTGGCGCTCGGGCACGCCCGCGATCTGCAGGTGGCCGACGCGGCCGGTGGGCAGGTAGTGGCGGATCTTCATCGCCACGTCGCCCTCGACGATCTGGCAGTGGTACAGGTCCATCTGCACCTGGAGGTTCGGCGCGCCGATCTCCCGCACGATGCGGTGCGCTTCGTCCTGCCGGTTCAGCACGAAGCCCGGGATGTCGCGCGTGTTGATCGGCTCGATCAGCGTGGCGACACCCGTGCTCGCTGCCTGAGCGGCCGCCCACGCGAGGTTGGCCTGGTAGGTGGCGAGCAGCTTCGCGCGCTCCACGCCCGCGGGCGCCCACCCGGCCATCACGTGCACGCGCGGACACTTCAGGGCCTGCGCGTAACGCAGCGCGGTGTCGATCGAGCGGCGGAACTCGTCGTCGCGGCCGGGCAGCGCGGCCAGCCCCTTCTCGCCACGGTCCCAGTCGCCCGGCGGTGCGTTGAACAGCACTTGCTGCAGGCCATGGTCGGCCAGCCTGGCGGCCAGCAGTCCGGCCTCGTGCCCGTAGGGGAACAGGTACTCGACCGCTTTGAAGCCGTCGGCGGCGGCGGCTGCGAAGCGATCGAGGAAGTCGTGCTCCGGGTAGAGCATGCTCAGGTTGGCGGCAAAGCGGGGCATGGTCGTCTCGTCCGTTCGGCGGCGCGCTACCAATGCGCGCCGAAGTGCGTGCGCAGCTCGTCGATCTGCGCGTCGGTCAATGGCGCGGGCCTGGCCATCAGCCAGAGGCGCGCGGTCTCTTCGAGCTCTTCGAGCACCGCGCTCGCCTCGGCCGGCGAGCGGTGCCACACCACCGGCCCCAGCCGCTCGAGCATCACCGCGCGGATCGGCACGCGGCGCGCGCGGGCCTCGCCGATGCGCTGCGCCACCAGCGCCGCAACCGCCGGGTCGCCGGGACGGTGGTAGGCGATCAGCGGCACGTGGCCGACCTTCATCACGAAATACGGCGTGATCGGCGGCAGCAGGTCGTCGCGGCGGTCGAACGGGTCCCGATCCGGGAAGGGCGCGTCACCGTGGGGCGCAGCAGCCTGCCAACCGGCGACGGCAAGCCTGCCCAGCAGCGTGAGCGCGACGACGTGCGTGGCGTGCGTGTGGATCACGCAGCGCGCGTCGGGGTCGGCGGCATAGATCGCCCGGTGCAACGCCAGCGTCTTCGACGCTCGATCGCCGCCCGTCTGCTCGCCCTGCGCGTTCACCGCGGCGAGCCGCGCGGCGTCGAGCGTGCCGAGGCAGGCGTCGGTGGGTGTGATGAGGTAGCCGTCGCCGGTGCGCACGCTGATGTTGCCGGCGCTGGCGTGCGCGTAGCCGCGCGCGTGAAGCGACGCGCCGACGCGGCAGATCTCCGTGCGCAGCGCGTCGTCGTCGCGGTTCATTGGGCCGTGCTGCGCACTGCGGTGCGAGCCCCCTTCGGAGCGGCCGGGCGGGAGTTCATGCCGCACGCCCTGGCGCGAACGCCTTGGCGAAGAAGTCGGTGCCGCCGAAGTTGCCGGACTTCAGCGCCAGGTGCAGCCACTGCCCGCCGGCGATCGGCGAGCGCGCCGCCGTCCACGGCACGCCGGGGTCGATCTGCGCGCCGATCGCCAGCTGCGTGATGCGCAGCGCCTGCACCACCGCGCCGGAGGTCTCGCCGCCAGCGACCACGAGCCGGCGCACGCCCTGTTCCACCAACGCCACCGCGATGCGCGCCAGCGCCTGCTCGACGAGCTCGCCGGCGTGTGCGGTGCCGAGCTCCGACTGCGCCTGCTGCACCGCGGCCGGTTCGGCAGTCGCATAGACGAGCAGCGGGCGGTCGCCGGGTTGCTGGGCACACCATACGAGCGCCTGCGACACCGCGTCGTCGCCGCGGGCCAGCCGCATCGGGTCGAGCTGCAGCGCCGGCAGGCCGCGCTCGCGGAAGTGCCGCACCTGCGCGTTGGTGGCCAGCGAGCAGCTGCCCGAGACGACCGCAGTACGTCCGGCCACCGCCGGCAGCGACTGCACGTCGGCGCCGGCCTTCAGCGCGCCGCGGGCGAGCCAGTTCTGCGGCAGGCCCATCGCGATGCCCGAGCCCGCGGTGACGAGCTGCAGGTCGGACAGCGCGGGCCCGATGCGCATCAGGTCGGCGTCGGAGATCGCGTCGACGATGGCGATGCCGACGCCCTCGGCACGCAGCGCGTCGAAGCGCGCACGGATCGCGTCGGGCCCCTGCGCCACCACCTCGCGCGCGACCAGGCCCACCCGGCGCCGGGTTTGCGCCTGCATCACGCGCACGAGGTTGGCGTCGGTCATCGGCGTCAGCGGGTGGTGGCGCATGCCGCTGTCCGACAGCAGCACGTCGCCGACGAACAAATGGCCCTTGAACACCGTGCGCTGGTTGGTCGGGAACGCCGGGCAGGCGATCGTGAAGCCCTGGCCGGCGCCGTGCAGCGCATCGAGCAGCGCATCGGTCACCGGGCCGATGTTGCCCTCGTTGGTGCTGTCGAAGGTCGAGCAGTACTTGAAGTAGACCTGCTGCGCGCCCTGCCCCTGCAGCCAGCGCAGCGCGGCGAGCGACTGCGCCACCGCGTCGGCCGCGGGGATGGTGCGCGACTTCAGCGCCACCACCACTGCGTCGGCCCCGGCATCGAGTGCCGATGCGGGCACGCCGATCGTCTGCACACACCGCATGCCGCCGCGCACGAGCGTGTTCGCGAGATCGGTCGCGCCGGTGAAATCGTCGGCGATCGCGCCGAGCAGGAGTCTCGCCATGCGCGATCAGCCCTTCTTCTCTGGGACGGTGATGCCTGGGAAGATCTTGATCACCGCCGAGTCGTCCTCGCGGCCGAAGCCGGCGCTCGACGCCTGCATGAACATCTGGTGCGCGGTCGACGCCAGCGGCAGCGGAAACTTGGTGGCGCGCGCGGTGTCGAGCACGAGGCCCAGGTCCTTGACGAAGATGTCCACCGCCGACAGCGGCGTGTAGTCGGCTGCCAGCACATGCGCCATGCGGTTCTCGAACATCCAGCTGTTTCCCGCGCTGTGCGTGATCACGTCGTACAGCGCCGCCGGGTCGACGCCTTCGCGCAGCCCGAGCGCCATCGCCTCGGCGGCCGCGGCGATGTGCACGCCGGCCAGCAACTGGTTGATGATCTTCACCTTGCTGCCGTTGCCGGCCTTGTCGCCCAGCTTGTAGACCTTGGCCGCCATCGCGTCGAGCGCGCCGCCGGCCTTGCCGTACGCCTCGGGCCTGCCCGCGGTCATCATCGTCATCTCGCCCGACGCCGCCTTGGCCGCGCCGCCTGA
>DATIFD010000002.1:0-3070 GCA_035455385.1 Burkholderiaceae bacterium | reverse complement strand
GTTGCCGGCAGCACCATCGCGCTGACTGCGCCGATCGCCGGCGTGGTGACGGAAAGCGTCGCCGAGCCGGGCCAGCGGGTGGACGCCGGAATGGCGCTGGTGAAGTTGGCGGACCTGTCGAAGCTGGCGCTGGAGATTCCGCTGTCGACGGCGCAGGCGCGCCAGGTGGCGGTCGGACAATCCGTGACGGTGGCGGACAGCGAAGCCAGCGGCCGCGTCACCGCGTTGCTGCCACAGCTCAATGCATCGCAAAGCGTGCTGGTGCGCGCCAGCCTGACCGATCCGCAAGGCCTGCTGCGTCCCGGCCAGTCGGTGCAGGCCGCGCTGGCGGGCAGCGCATCGCATCAGACGCAGGTGGTTCCCGCCGCCGCGCTGGTGTGGAAGGTCAATGTGCCCTACGTGTTCGTCGAAACTCCTAAAGGGTTCGTGCCGACGCAGGTGCAGCTGGTCCGCCAGAATGCCAGCCAGGCGGAAGTGAGCGGCCTCGCCGCCGGCAGCCGCGTCGCCGTCAAGGGCGTGTCTGCGCTCAAGGCCCAATGGCTGGGGGAGTGACATGCTCAATATTCTGACCGAGTTCGCGCTGGCGCGGCGCTGGTTCGTGCTCGTGCTGGCACTGGTGCTGGCGGGGCTGGGCGTGCGCGCGTTCCAGCAGATTCCGATCGACGCCTTCCCCGATGTCTCGACCACGCAGGTCAAGCTGATCCTGAAGGCGCCCGGCATGACGCCGGAAGAGGTCGAGGCGCGCATCACCCAGCCCGTTGAAACCGAGCTGCTCGGCATTCCGCACCAGACCATCCTGCGCAGCCAGTCGAAGAATGCGCTGGTCGACATTACCGTCGACTTCGAGGAAGGCACCGACATCTACTGGGCGCGCCAGCAGGTCTCGGAACGCTTCGCCAACGTGAAGGGCGACCTGCCGGACAACGTGTCGGGCGGGCTGGCGCCGATTTCCACCCCGCTGTCCGAACTGTTCATGTTCACCATCGAGGGGCCGCTGTCGCTGGCGGAAAAGCGCACCCTGCTCGACTGGACCGTGCGGCCGCAATTGCGGGCCTTGCCCGGCGTGGCCGACGTCAATTCGCTCGGCGGCCGTGTCGCGACCTTCTCCGTGAGCCCCGATCCGGCGGCGCTCGCCGCGCGCGGCGTGACCTACGAAGAGTTGCGCAGGGCGCTGGAAAGCAATACCCGCAATGACGGCGCCGGACGTGTCAACGAAGGCGAGGAGACCTGGGTGGTGCGCGTCAACGGCGGGGTCGCCACGCTGGATGACCTGCGCCGCATCGGCGTCAAGCAGGTGGGCGGTGTGGTCGTCACCGTCGGCGATGTGGCGCGGGTGGAAATGGATTCCATGACCCGCTACGGCGCCGTGACGCAGAACGGCCGCGGCGAGGCGGTGGAAGGCCTGGTGATCGGGCTGCGCGGCGTGAACGCCGGCGAGCTCATCAAGAACGTCAAGGCCAAAATCACCGAGATTCAGGCCACCCTGCCCAAAGGGGTGACGATCTCGCCGTTCTACGATCGCTCGCAGCTGGTCGACCGTGCCGTCGGCACCGTCAGCCGCGCGCTGCTCGAAGCCGCGGTGCTGGTGGTGATCCTGCTGCTGCTGTTTCTCGGCAACCTGCGCGCGGCGATCGTGGTGGCGATGATCCTGCCGCTGTCGGTGCTGGCGACGTTCGTGCTGATGCGCCAGTTCGGGCTGTCGGCCAACCTGATGAGCCTGGGCGGCCTGGCGATCGCGATCGGCCTGCTGGTCGACGCCGCGGTGGTGGTGGTGGAGAACGTCGTCGCGCATCTGGCGCACGATCCGGAGAACACCAGCGAAACGCCGCTGCAACGCGTGCTGTGGGCGACGCAGGAAGTCGCCCGACCGGTGACCTCGGGCATCGCCATCATCGCGATCGTGTTCCTTCCGCTGCTGACGCTGCAGGGGCTGGAAGGCAAGCTGTTCGCCCCGGTCGCGCTGACCATCGTGTTCGCGCTGGCGGCTTCGCTGTTGCTGGCACTCACCGTGATCCCGGTGCTGGCCTCGTTTCTGTTGAAGCAGGGCGCGCACGAAGATCCGTGGCTGCTGCGCCGCGCGCAGGGCCTCTATACGCCGCTGCTCGATCGCGCGCTGGCGCGGCCGAAGATCGTCTACGTCACGGCAGGCGTGCTGATGCTGGCGGCGGTCGGCGTCTATCCCCTGATCGGCAAGACCTTCATGCCGGTGATGGACGAAGGCGACATCCTGCTGCAGCTGGAAAAGCTGCCGTCGATCAGCCTCGAACAGTCGGTCGCGCAGGACACCCGGGTGCAGCAGGCCCTGCTGAAGAACGTGCCGGAAATCCGCCGCATCGTCGGCCGGGTCGGCGCCGACGAACTGGGGCTCGACCCGATGGGACTCAACGACACCGATACCTTCCTCGTGTTGAAGCCGATGGCCCAATGGCGCCGCCACGACAAGGAATGGCTGATCGGCGAGATCCGCAAGGTGGTCGAGGGTTTCCCGGGCATCGCCTACAACTTCACCCAGCCGATCGACATGCGGGTCTCGGAAATGCTCACCGGTTCGCGCGGCGACGTGGCGATCAAGATCTACGGTCCCGACCTGCCCACGCTCAACCGGCTGGCCGGCGAAATTTTCAGCGTGGTCGGCAAGGTTCCCGGCGCGTCCGACGTGTACACCCAGCAGAACGCCGGCGTGCAGTACCTGCAGGCAGAAATCGACCGCGATGCCGCAGCCCGCTTCGGCCTGTCCGCCGACGACATTGCGATGCTTCTGAGAACGCAGCTCGAGGGCGAGGTCATCGGCGTGGTTCAGCAGCAGGGGCGGCGCGTGCCGCTGCAACTGCGCGGCCCGGCCGCCCTGCGCGCGTCGCCCGACGCCCTGCAGGCGCTGCGCCTGACGCTGCCGGACGGTCGCGAGATCAGCCTCGACCAGGTGGCGCATCTCAAGCGCACCAACGGGCCGGTGGCGGTCAAACGCGAAAACGCCACGCGCTTCACCGTGGTGCAGAGCAACGTCGCCGGGCGCGACCTGGTCAGCTTCGTCACCGATGCCCAGGCGGCGGTTGCCGCGCAGGTCAAGCTT
>DATIFD010000001.1:0-2068 GCA_035455385.1 Burkholderiaceae bacterium | reverse complement strand
TGCACGGACGTGCCCTGCGCCAGCCGCTCGTCGAGCTCGCCGATCATCGCCGCGATCGAATTCACGTCCTCGTGCAGGGCCTGGCGATTCGCCTCATGCAATTGAACCAGTCGGGCGTCGAGTCGACCGAACTCCTCTAGCAGCGCGGCACGCAGCCCTTCGAGTCGAGATGCCTCGGCCTGCTCGGCAAGCGCGCGCAGTCGTTCCACCTCCTTGTTGTGGCGCCTGGTCTCGACCAATGCCCGGCCGTGCGACATCGCGAGCAGGACGGCCAAGGCGAGCACGAAGCAGGCCAGCACGCCCAACATCAGCAGCCCGAGCGGAAAGTCGACCTTTGCGAACAACAGGTCGATCCGTGTCGGTGCCGTGAAGGCGGGCCAGTTGAGCGCGGCCACCGCGGCCACGACGACGACCATCGACAGCAGCAGAATCGAGCGGGGGTTCATGGCAACACCTCGGCCGGCGACGCGGCGCCGGCGCGTCCGTTCGGGCTTCCAGCTTCGACGAAGATCTCGCCGCGAGTCAAGCTGCGGTCTCCCCCGTCCGGCCCGAGAATCGCGCACCTGCGGGCGTACCTGCGGCGTCGGCGAGCTGTGCCTGGCTGCCGTTCAGACGCAGTGGCAGGGCCGGAGCCTGGCCATCCTTGGCCGCGCCGGCGTACAGCGTGACGTGCGGGAACGGGATCTCGATGCCGTGCGCGTCGAATGCCGTCTTGATGCGCCGCTGGAATTCGCGTCGCACGCCCCACTGCTCCAGCGGCGCCACCTTGAAGCGGCAGCGCAACACGACCGCGCTGTTGTCCAGCCGCTCGACGCCCGCGATCTCGAGGTCGGCCAGGATCCGGGTCGCGAAGGCGGGGTCGCTGCGCATCTGCGCCCCGACCTGGCGCATCACCGCCAACGCCTCGTCGACGTTCTCGCGATAGGCGATGCCGACGTCGACCACCGCCTGCGCATGGTCGCGACTCATGTTGGTGACCGACGTGATCATGCCGTTTGGCACGAAGTGCACGTTGCCGTCGTAGTCGCGCAGCCGCACGTGGCGCAGCGTCATGTCCTCGACCAGCCCGCCGATGCCGGCGATGTTGACCACGTCGCCAGTCCGGATCTGGTCCTCCAGCAGGATGAAGAAGCCGGTGAAGTAGTCCTTGACCAGGCTCTGCGCGCCGAAGCCGATCGCCAAACCAACGACGCCGGCCGCGCCGAGAATCGGTGCCAGCGACACGCCGATCTCGGCCAGCACCAGCATCGTCGCCACCGCGCCGACGATCAGCGCGATCAGGTAGCGCACCACGCGGCCCAGGGTCTCGGCGCGACGCGCGGTGTCGGCGCCACCGATGTGGTTGGCGATGCGGACGCGGACGCCGCGCACCAGGCGCTGCAGCACGACCACGGCCACCCAGGCCAGCAGCACGATCAGCACGATCCGCAGGGCCGACGTCGCGGGGCCGCTCCAGCGCGCCCAGTCGATGCCCTCGATGAAGACCCTGATTTTGTCCATCGGCATGTCCCCGGTGTGTTCCGGCCGCGCCGGCCGGCGATGCGTCGAACACGTACCGACTCCCGCTTCGCGCGGGGAGTTCCGTCGCCGTTGCGTGGACCCGGTGCGTCCGCACGCACGGTCGGTGATTACCCGAAACCTGATGGACGTTGCCAATTACATTTGAACAAATATACTGCGCGGGCCCCTTCTCCTCTTTGGGTCGTTTGGGGCAGCGACTTAGCGTCACTTCGAGCCCCTCGTCAGAGGGGCTCTTTTTTTGCGCGTGGCCGACCGTGCGCCACGCGGCCGTCGGCCCCGACGGCCGTGGCCGGGCTGCTCGAATGGGCACTGCCGCACACACCGACGGCCGGGCAGACATCAAGAGGCGGCTCGACCGACCGATATCAAACCCGCATCGCGGCGGCGCGCCGCCGTTTCACTTGCTTTCAACGGATGTGAGGGAACTGAGATGAACAAGCGTGTGTGGATCAAATTGGCGTTGGCGGCCTGCTTCAGCACCCTGGCCGGTGCGGCATCGGCCTCGGAGACCCCGGCGACCTTGGCCGGTGCGCAGAACGTCACGGCC